>NZ_DATIRM010000385.1:0-11797 GCF_035469765.1 Psychrobacter sp. | reverse complement strand
ACACCCTCTTATCAGTCTAAAATGCCACCTATAAAAACCATATTAACGAGCCAGCCAGATGAGCTGCAATTGCTCAGCTGTTATTACATACGTAATCCTATCAAAACCTTAAAAATGTTCAGTTTTTTGCTGCGATAAGGGACAAAATATCATGCTAAGCTATCCTGTCAGTACCGTCAGTACCCCAGACGGACAGGTTAATGTATTGCAAATCACTGATTTACATCTATCATCACATGTGCCGGCTTCTGCTGATGAAACCAGTAGTGAAGTCGCTGTTTGCCAATATAGTTTTGAGGCAATTATCAAGCAAGCATTGAGCAAAGAGATACGCTGTGATTTGATTATCGTCACTGGCGATTTGGTCAATATAGTGCAGCCTGCTATTTATGACCATATCTTTACAGTATTGCAGGATACCGGCATTCCCTTTGCCTGTATTGCTGGCAATCATGACGTGACTGATGAGATGGGTGAGGATTTACCTTTTTACCAACGGACGCTGATTGCGAGGGCTGCTGACCCACGTTTGCTGAGCCGTCATCTGATTGAGTCTGAGCATTGGCAGCTGCTTTTACTTGACTCATCGATTAGTGGCAAGGTTGAAGGCAAGGTTACCGAAACTGACATTGCTTGGGTATGTGAGCAGCTAGCTTCTTGTGCGAAACCAGCGCTCATTGCGATCCATCATCATGTCTTGCCCGTAGATTCTGAATGGATTGATAGCCACATGGCAGACAATGCAGAAGAATTTTGGCAGCATATTGCGCCCTTTGAGCAGCTGAGGGTGATTATTAATGGGCATACCCACCAAGAACAAATGCAACAGCATAAAGGAGTAACTGTGTATAGCACGCCTTCTACCTGCTATCAGTTTAAACCGTTTGAAGACAACTTTGCCTATGATAACAATGCACGTCCGGGCTATCGTTGGTTGCAATTAGCCAACAATGGAAAGGTTGCAAGCTGGGTTGAAAGACTAGATACTTGACCACCTATTTTATTAGCTAGAATTAATTACTCGTTTGGCTATAATAGAGCTATGCGTCTGTCGGTGATATGCTAGCTAATTTTGCTTGATTCCTTATAAAATGACTGGCAAAGTACGGGTTTATAGTAATATAGATCATCGCCTCTTTATTTTAAATAAACAGTAGTTTCAAGACCGTATGACAAACGATAAATAGCAATATAAAAAAGACAGTTTCATACGTCATGAGACAACATTATAATAGCTAGGATAGCTACATCAACCCCAATCTAAGTTTTCACAGTCTGTGATTTGTTATTTTATTTAGGTACAACCATTTAAATAAAAATATTTATGACAATATACTTGACCATTGATATATCGATATCGGCATATCAAGATAACCATCTTAATCAGATCAGCTGTGTTACTAAGTGGTAAAACGTTTTATAAAGGGAAAATTTATAGCGTTTGGTAAATTGATAACGTCTGGTCTTTTGACAGGGCGTTTTATTGAATTAATTTGAAAAAGTAGGATACCAATATGAGCACCCTGACTACGAATCCAAGTGATGTTAAGTTTACGCCTTATGCACCTGCCAAAGACGAAGAATATATGTCTGATGAGCAGTTGGCGCATTTTAAGGCAATGCTATTAGACTGGAAGCATCAGCTGATCGGTGAAGCTGATCGTACTAAAACTTATATTCAAGATGAGTCAAGCGCCATGCCAGATATCAATGATCGCGCCACTCAAGAAGAAGAGTTTGCTCTGACTTTGCGTACGCGTGATCGTGAACGCAAACTCATTCGCAAAATCGACAAGTCTATTTCAGAAATCGAAAATGATGATTATGGGTTTTGTGAAACTTGCGGTGTTGAGATTGGCCTGCGTCGTCTTGAAGCACGTCCAACAGCGACTCAGTGCATCGATTGTAAAACCTTGTCTGAGATTAAAGAGCGTCAAAACCAAGGTCACACCTAGATCTTCGCTAAACGCACAGATAGTACAAGGTGAAGCACCCTTTAATAGGCAAAAGAATAAAGACGAGCGACCATATATTGGTCGCTCGTGGCGTTTTATAGGCGAGTTTTACTCTAATGACGAGTTACCAACAAAATAGCTGGATCTATTAAATATCTTTTTATGCTCAGGTCGTTTATTCTCTATATTTCTTTGGTTATCTTACAATAACTGCCTATTTTATAAACGCCTAACGTCTCTATATCAGAATAACCTATGCCAACTACTCAGAATATACCCCAGCCTATTGGTCGTTTTGCGCCTTCACCCACAGGGGAGCTGCATCTGGGCTCATTAACGACAGCGCTTGCCAGCTTTTGTCATATCAAATCTATCGGTGGCAAATGGTTATTACGTATCGAAGATACTGACACCGAACGTTGTGACAGACAGTTTACTGAGCAAATTTTGATAGATTTAGAGGCGCTTGGGCTCAACTGGGATGACGATGTGATTTTTCAGTCTGAGCGCATTGATATTTATAATGATTATGTCTCTTCAATACTACGTCCTTTGACCTACGGCTGTCAGTGCTCACGTAAGCGTTTAGAGCATTATTGGACACAACAAGAACAACAAATAGCGTTTACTAATGCAAACATATCCACTGACTTGTCCGTTAACGATGATAAAGGTATAGATAGCTACCTACAACCTAATAGGCAGCGCTATCCACGTTTTTGTATTAAGGCGAATTTAAATCCTATACAACATAAGCTGCGTATACAGCTGCCAGATTATTGTATTGGATTCAACGATGGTATTCAGGGCATACAGTGGAATAATCCGCAGCAAACCCTAGGGGACATGGTAGCTCGACGTCAAGATGGCATGATTAATTATATTTTGGCGGCAAGTCTTGATGATGGACTACAACAAGTCACTCATATCATGCGCGGTTTGGACATCTTACCGATGACGACTGCTCAAATCAGTATCATGCAAGCGGCACGCTTACCCACTATCAGTCATTGGTATCATCTGCCCTTGATATGCAATTCAGGTGGTCAAAAACTCTCCAAGCAAAATCTTGCGCAGCCTATCGATACTCATCATCCAAGTAAACTGCTTGCATATGCATTACAGCTATTAGGGCAACTGCCAGTCGAGCATGACTCCCCGGATCGTATGCTCAATCAAGCAATTGCTCAATGGGATAACACGCCATTACAAGGTAGACAGTCTTTAAAGATGCCTGCTACGTAATAAAACTACGTAATAAAAAAGCGCCGCTGCTAGCGACGCTTTGATGAATAAAACCAGTTAATAATAACGACACTGGCTTTTTTCAATCTCAGGGCTTTCTTTATAAATTTTCAGTAGCACTGCCACCATCACAAGGCTAATCAACATCGATGAGCCACCATAACTAAAGAATGGCATCGTCAAACCTTTGGTCGGAATCGCACCCATATTCATTGCTGCATTAATAATAGTCTGGGCAATAAACACCACAGCGATACCAAAAGCCGTATAGCTCATACGCATCTGCCGACGTTTGAGCGCGTTATAACTGATACGCATCGCACTACCGATAATCAGCGCCTCCAATATTAGAATCATCGTGACCCCAACGAAGCCTAATTCTTCACCCGTAATGGCTAATAAAAAATCGGTATGCGCTTCTGGCAAATGCGATAGCTTTTGTACGCTTTCACCATAACCGACGCCAGTAAACTGACCACGACCAAAGGCAATTAAGCTACGTGCCAGCTGATAATCGGTATCTTGGACATCATCAAATGGGTCTAAAAACGACATTACTCGTACCAATCGATATTGCACCGTTGCAACCATTAGTACCGCGCCACCGACGGCGACGGCACCTAAAGCAAGGAACTGCTTATAAGGCGCGCCAGCAATATAGAAAATAGCAAAAACAGTACCAAGGATAACCACAAACGAACCAAAATCTGGCTGGGCTAATAAAAGGACGGTCATCAATCCAACGACCAGAGCAATCCTTAAAAAGCCATCCCAACCATTACGAACTTCGAATGAGCGCCGTACAACAAAATCTGAGACAAATATAATCATCACAAGCTTTGCAAGCTCTGCTACCTGAAAGTTGAATCCAGCTAGCGTTAGCCAGCGCTTAGAGCCATTAATGGGCGTACTAAATAAGGTTGCAACCAGTAATAAACCCGTGATGGCCAACAGCATAAACTGGGTTTCGGTTCTATATAATCTTTTTAATGACACCACATGATAAGAAACCGCTGCAATAGCCAGTCCAATGCCCATGTATAAAAGCTGATTATAAAAAAATTTCAGTTCTGTCATACCGCGGCTAAGCGCAAAAGGAATAGACGCCGAAGCCACCATCAATAGACTCAATACCAATATACAGCCAACGCTTGATAGTAAAATCGCCCGTGCGGATGGCATAGACAAGACACCATCTGAGCCATTAGGCTGCCGAGATTGGGAAGAAGAACGAAAAAGAGAAGAGAGCGCCATAATTTTATATACACTAACAAACGAAGAAACACGACGTTTATACAACGCCACCGTTTAAAAATTAAGAAATAGATTTGACTGGACAGAGCTTTCTTCGACAGTAGCAGCAATTTATATTCAAAACAATCATTTATCCAGAAAACACTTGCCGTTTTTACGATTATAAAGCGCAGGTCACATAATCTTGTAACAAGGCGCTTTATAACCCTGTATCTGACAAATCAGGATTTTCTAAGATTGTCTATTCAGACACAGCATCCAATTGCTGCACGAGCTGACTAAAATTCTCGCCGCGAGCGACGAACCCGTTAAACTGATCAAAGCTGGCACAAGCAGGCGACAATAATACCGCCTGTACTTGCGACAAGCTACTTGCCGTTACTTGCTTAATCGTCGTAAAAGCACCTTCCAATGTCTGACATTGATGTAGGCTGACCTCATCACTCATACCAGCTGCTCGTAAATGCTGCTCAATCTGCTGACCGTCTTCACCAATAAATAGCACTTGACTGACATATTGATTGATAAAAGGTGAAAGCTCACCGAACTGCTGACCTTTACCTTGACCGCCCAATATTAATAATAGCTTACCGTCTTTTGGTGCATAAACAGCCCCTAAACCTTCGACAGCTGCCATGGTTGAGCCAATATTGGTACCTTTAGAATCATTAAAGTAGTCAATATCAGCGACAGTGGCGACGTATTGGCAACGATGCTCAAGACCTGCAAACTGCTGCAAGGTGTTTAGCATACTCTCAAGTGGCAAACCAGCAAGCTCACCCAATGCCAATGCTGCTTGGGCATTAAGCAGGTTATGACGTCCTTTAATTTTGAGTTTGTCTGCTGATAATAAACGCTCTGTGCCGCGTGCCAAATAAGTCTGTCCGGCGGTATCTGTAATAAGTCCATAATGCCCTTTATTAGGAGCATGAATACCTGTACTTAATCGCGGTAGACTGTCTGACACCAGTGGCCGAGTCAACGCATCTTCACGATTGATCACCACCGATTTGGCACTTTGAAAGATACGGTGTTTGGCTTGGTGATAGCCGAGCATATCGCCATGACGGTCTAAATGATCAGGAGACATATTGAGGACTGTTGCGACCTGCGCCCCTAAGTTGGTGACCGTTTCTAACTGAAAGCTAGATAACTCTATAACCGCCAGCTCCATCTCGTTATTACTCAGCAGGCTCAACGCTGGCACGCCGATATTGCCGCCTACGCCAACATTAACACCAGCATCTGCTGCCATTTGTCCGACCAGTGTCGTGACTGTGCTCTTAGCATTTGAACCTGTAATCGCAACGATTGGTACCGTACAAGCCTCACAAAACAGCTGAATATCGCTGACGACTGGAATATTTGCCGCACGCGCTGCTGCAATGGCGACATGCTCTAAAGAGATACCGGGGCTAATAATGATGCGTGCCGCTTGTTGTAATAATTCTGCATCTATCGCGCCAAACTGTCTGATATCGATAATCGCAGGTAGCTTATCTGCTAACGCAGGATTTTCTTGATTATCAGTAATGGCGACTTGGTAGCCTTGCTCGGTCAAATAATTCGCTACCGATAACCCCGACTGCCCCAAACCGACCACGACTTGTAAACCACTGCCTTTATGAAGTAATGTTGTTGCGGTGCTAGCGGTCATGGCTTTTCCTTTTATTAGACGAACAAATAAACGAACAAAATAGTATCAAGAAAACAGGCAATCAACATACTGCACCTATCGCCTGAACAATTTGCTTAAAATGAATAGCATGATAACGGTATCAACTACATTTCGGTACTAATTTTTCAATACTTTATACTATGATACGGCAGTTTTTATATTGAGTGGCTAATGCTATAATAGCGACCTTATGAAGAACCACTACATTGACGACGACTTCAGCATAGTATTTTAGTTTAGCATGTTGTCACACTTATCATGCGACAGTCGCACGCTCCCTTATTTTTTATCATATACATTTTTATAATTTTTCTGACAATTCATCTGTTTTCTTCTACCGCAGACCATGATTGCGGACACAGTTTTATCATTCTAGAAACGTTCATCATAATGCAATCATTCTATCACTGAATAATGATTGCTTTTTTTGTCTCCAACCATATGCAGTTTACTTATGACATCTTTTTTTGGTAATTTACGTGAAGAGTGGTTTTCCAATATTCGTGGCGATACCTTATCAGGTTTGGTTGTTGCTCTGGCACTGATCCCAGAAGCCATTGCCTTTTCTATCATCGCCGGTGTCGACCCAAAAGTTGGTTTATACGCCTCATTTTGCATCGCAGTAGTCATCAGTTTTGTTGGTGGACGCCCGGGTATGATTTCGGCAGCTACGGGAGCCATGGCACTGGTTATGGTTGATTTGGTCGCCGATCACGGTCTGCAATACCTGTTAGCTGCAACCTTATTGTGCGGTGGTATTCAAATCATAATGGGTATCTTAAAACTCGGTAATCTGATGCGTTTTGTGTCGCGCTCAGTGGTCATTGGCTTTGTCAATGCGTTGGCGATTTTGATCTTTGCGGCGCAGCTGCCTGAGCTCAACCCTGCCACTGAACGCGTCGGTATGACGGTTTATATAATGACTGCCGCAGGTTTGGCGATTATCTATTTATTTCCCCTCATTCCTAAAATTGGTCGCGTTATTCCATCGCCACTGATTTGTATTGTAGGTTTGACAGCTGTTGCCATGTATATGAATCTTGATATTCGTAACGTTGGTAGCATGGGCGACTTGCCAGATTCATTGCCAATGTTTTTGCTTCCTGATATTCCCCTAAACTTGACTACCTTACTTATTATCGCGCCTTACTCGATCGCGCTTGCTATCGTAGGTTTGTTGGAATCGATGATGACAGCAACCATTGTCGATGAGCTAACCGATACGCCAAGCGATAAAAACCGCGAATGTCGTGGCCAAGGTATTGCTAACGTGGTCTCAGGATTCTTTGGTGGTATGGCTGGCTGTGCGATGATTGGACAGTCAATGATTAACGTAAAATCTGGTGGGCGTACCCGTTTATCAACGCTTATCGCCGGTGTGGTACTGCTGATTATGGTAGTGTTTTTAAGTGATTGGGTCAGCTTGATACCGATGGCAGCGCTGGTAGCTGTGATGATTATGGTGTCTATTGGTACCTTTAATTGGCAGTCTATTCGTGAATTTAAGACCCATCCTATGTCATTTAATATCGTCATGCTAGCGACGGTTTTGACTACCGTCTTTACTCATAACCTAGCATACGGCGTTGGTGTTGGTGTGCTGTTATCTGCCTTAGCCTTTGCCAATAAAATCGGTCAATTCTTAACCGTCTTTAGCGAATACGATGACAGTAGCAATACCCGTTATTATTATATTCAAGGGCAAGTATTCTTTGCATCCACCACACAATTTTTGCAAAGCTTTGATACTAAAGAGGCGTTAGATAATGTTCATATTGATGTTAGCCAAGCGCATTTTTGGGATATCAGCGCAGTAGACACCTTAGACAAGTTGGTGATACGTTTGCAACGCGAAGGTATTGATGTAAAAGTTGTTGGATTGAACAGTGCCAGCCGTACCCTTATCGATCGTTTTTCGATTCATGATCGCCGAGACATTGGCTTATTAGATTAAAACTGTATGTGTGTTATCAAGCTGATATAAACGAGTTGTTTATTGATCAGCAATTATATTGGTATATAACATCAAGTTGGGCGGTTGAGAGCACTCTCTCGACTGCCCAACTTGATTTTAGTTATTGAAATGATGTGATGCCTCTATGAGTAATTTGAAACCAGATAGCGTGATTGCCTGCTTAGACTGTCCAGACCATGTGCAAGCCGTATTGGATGCAAGCATGTGGGCGTCTATCCGCCTGCAAGCTCCGATTGGACTGCTGTATTCAGTACCAAGCTTACAGCAAAAGGCAGCCGTTGATTATTCAGGTTGCCTAAATATTGATGATGAAAATACTTTGCTTGATCAATTTACCGCAAAAGAGCACTTCGGTAATTGTGAGCTAAAAGCGCAAGGTAAGCTGCTTTTGCATCAAGCCAGCAGTTATTGCGAGCAGCAACGTCACAAAATCAAAACCTATACGCTGCATCGGCATGAAAAGCTCGATGACAGCATTAATTATGTCGATGACCAAGCCCAACTCATTGTGATTGGTCATAATGTCACCTGTAAATCCACCTTAAGCCAGCTGATCCGCTCAAGTCACTGCCCCATTTTGGTGACTCATGCACCATTTTTGCCCCCTACCAGTGCTTTATTTGCGTTTGACAACAGCCCTACTGCGCACAAAATGCTCAATTGGCTATGTAAAACTTCTCTCGTGCGTGCCTTACTGGTCCACATCGTCATGGTCGGTAAAGAAAATTCTGAAAACTGTGATGCGCTACGTGAAGCCTATGCGCGCCTGAAACAAGCCGGCATTAAATGCAAAAAAATCTTACTCGACTGCCGCGATGTCACTTCAGCTTTAAACTACTACCAACGCGATAACGATATTGGTCTGTTGATGACTGGTGCCTTTGCTCAGCCGCGCCTGATTGAGCTATTAAAAGGCAGTGACACTAAAAAACTACTGGGCAGTACGACTACCCCGTATCTCCTGTTTCCAAAGGCTTAAAGCTAAACTCTTAATTTAATCCTCTTCACACTAAGGCTAAATAATTATCGATAGAAGTGCCAATCTTCATATTGACCATTATTTAGCCTTTGTCTTTTACCGCTGTTTTTATATCCTACAATCTTTTAGCAAATCATCACAGGAAATAAAAACATATCCTCCCCCAAGCGCTTAAAAAGTTGGTTATAATAAAGTTTGTATTCATGTAACGTTACAGGTTAATTAGCTGTTTATACAGGGTAAAATGAGGGTTATGTTTGCTGTATAAACGCTATTTTTGTCATTGTGCTAATAATTTTGAGTAAATTCGCCCTATCCTACCTTCCCTCTTGAGTAGGTTTGGCACAATTCTTGAATCATTTAATATAAGCATGATCATAATATGTTGCATCAAATGGCATCTATTGACCTGCGACATCACCCATATAAGGATTTTTTTATGAAGCTAATCACTGCGATCTTAAAACCGTTTAAGCTCGATGATGTGCGTGAAGCGCTTTCTGACATCGGTGTTAAAGGCGTTACCGTCACTGAGGTCAAAGGTTTCGGTCGCCAAAAAGGCCATACTGAGCTCTATCGCGGCGCCGAGTACGTGGTGGATTTTTTGCCTAAAGTAAAAGTGGAAGTGGCGGTGATGGATGAGATGGTTGAACCTGCTATCGAAGCCATCACGCGCATCGCTAGCACCGGAAAAATTGGTGACGGCAAGATATTTGTGACCAATCTCGAGCAAGTCATTCGTATTCGTACGGGTGAGACAGGTCCTGACGCTATCTAAGCATAAGACTTACCTATAAATATCTCTTTATAGGTCATACCGATCTCTGTATTGCATATATTCAAGGGGGAATTAACATGCAAAATCAAATCTTTGAGCTCCAGTACGCGCTAGATACGTTTTATTTCTTAATGTGTGGTGCGCTTGTCATGTGGATGGCAGCAGGCTTCACTATGTTAGAGGCGGGGCTGGTACGCTCAAAAAACACCGTGGAAATCTTAACCAAAAATATCGCGCTTTTTGCGACTGCCTGTATCATGTACATGATATGCGGTTATGCCATCATGTATGACGGCAATTTATTTTTGAGTGGTATTGCAGGTAGCGAGAGCCTAGTTGCCGATGCTTTAGCTGCCTCAGCTGAAAACGGCTTTGATGGCGATGCCGTTTATTCCAGCGCGTCCGACTTTTTCTTTCAAGTGGTCTTTGTAGCCACCTGTATGTCTATCGTCTCAGGTGCGGTCGCTGAGCGTATGAAACTATGGTCGTTCCTATTATTTGCAGTGGTGATGACTGGCGTCATTTATCCATTAGAAGGCAGCTGGACATGGGGTGGCAAAGAGGTCTTCGGTTTATATAGTCTGGGCGACTTGGGCTTCTCTGATTTTGCTGGCTCTGGTATCGTACATATGGCAGGTGCGGCGGCGGCGTTATCAGGTGTACTACTCCTAGGAGCGCGCCTCGGTAAATACGGCGCTAAAGGTGAGATACGCGCTATTCCTGGAGCAAACTTGCCATTGGCAGCACTTGGTACCTTAATATTATGGATGGGCTGGTTTGGCTTTAACGGTGGTTCAGTATTAAAGCTTGGTGATATCGCTAGCGCTAATTCCGTTGCTATGGTGTTTTTGAATACCAATGCTGCCGCTGCTGGTGGAGCGGTTGGTGCTTTGGTTATCGCACGCCTTATCTTTGGTAAAGCAGATTTAACCATGCTCTTAAACGGTGCATTAGCAGGTTTGGTTGCCATCACAGCAGAACCTTTAACGCCCTCAGCGCTACAGGCTACCCTCTTTGGTATGACCGCAGGTGTCATCGTGGTCTTATCGATTCTGTTACTAGACAAAATAAAGATTGACGACCCTGTAGGCGCGATCTCTGTCCATGGGGTGGTGGGTTTATTTGGTCTACTCATTGTACCGCTGACCAATCCAGCAGCATCCTTTATTGGTCAAATAGCCGGTGCCGCGACTATTTTTGCATGGGTCTTTATAAGCAGCTTAATTGTTTGGAGTATTATCAAACTAGTCATCGGTCTGCGCATCTCTGAAGAAGAAGAATATAAAGGCGGTGATCTTGCCGAATGTGGTATGGAAGCCTATCCAGAATTTATAAGATAGTTGATTAGCGAGTATACTGTAAAAAGAATGTGTCGTGCTGCTAGGATGAATTTTTGAAGCCTCTGCAGCACATTATGCACAGCAAGTGACGAACATTTATCGTAGCAAAGCTACTACCTAGCTTGTACCGCTTTTGTTTTGCAATAAATACCTAGCCAAGATCTTAAAATTACTTTAAACAGAAATATAAGAACAGATACAACTAAAAATCCCGCAAAACCTTTAGGTAATGCGGGATTTTTTTATTCTCTATTAAGACTTAGCTTAATAAAGAGAATTACATTAGCGTAAACTTATTTCTTTTTCCACGTTTGGCTACGTGAGAATGGCCCTAAGTGACCTTTTAGGTCAAGATTGCTACCTTTCAAGTTAGCCGTCAGTTTGTAAGTTTTGTTCTTTTCAGGGTCAGTGATCTTACCACCACTGTATTTACCGTTACCATCAGCTTTTAGTCCAGAGATAATCGTCATACCAACGTGCTTCTGACCTTTCTCTGACACGGTGCTGATAAGCTTGCCCGTTAACATACCATTTGACTCAGTGATTTTAACAACACCTTTTGGCTTACCTTCATCATACGTCTGCCAAGTAGT
>NZ_DATIRM010000384.1:0-3202 GCF_035469765.1 Psychrobacter sp. | reverse complement strand
ATAGCACACCTATTTTGAGCGCTGATTATAACAAGATATACATCAAAAAACGAGAAACTGCCTACTATGACGTCTACAGATCACTCTGTTATTTTACTGATATTAAAGGCACTAGAAGGACGCGGTGCAGAACGCATGGTCACAACATTGGCGCGTGCCTATATAGATATGGATTATGACGTCCATGTGCTTTGCCTAGAAGATACGATGGATATGTGCCTAGATTCTCGTGTACATTATCACGTCGTGCCTTATAATCAACCGCTGTTTAATATAGAAACTGAGCAAGCCACCGCTTATAAACAGGTTGCAGCGTGTATTGATGAATATGTGCTAAAAAATATCGGAATACCTGAATTAATCTTGACTAATATTTACAAGGTTAATTGGATTATGGCATATAGCGATCTACCAAATATAGTGAACGTATTGCATACGGCATTATCCAGACAGTTTCAAGAAAAGCTAGCAACCATGCCTGCTCAGACTACGACTCATTTAAAAATGGTATATGGTGCTCATCCTTGTAGCTGTGTCAGCGAAGGCGCACGCCAAGATTTACTCACGCTTATTGGTCATCATGACCATAGAACTAGAACCACGACAATTTATAACCCATGCGATGTCAGTCAAATTCAGCAATTGGCCAGTGAGCCTTTTTCTATTAAAGAGTTTGGCTTGACTGACAAGGGTTATATCATTCATGTCGCTTCGTTTGACGCTATGAAGGGTCATCGTGAGTTATTGCTGGCCTATGCCAAAACAGGGCGCAAGCTACCATTGGTTTTGGTTGGTAAAGGTCGACTTGAAGATGAAATAAAACAATTAGCGATTGAGTTAAAAATTGAGGATAAAGTATACTTTTTGGGCTTTCATGCCAATCCTTATCCGCTGATTGCTCGCGCAGCATTGTTAGTTATGACCTCTAAGTACGAGGGCTTTGGTTATGTCATTGTCGAGGCACAATCACTGGCTGTGCCAGTGATTAGTACTGATTGTCCATTTGGTCCAAGAGAGCTGTTACCACAGAAAAACCTAGTTGCTATCGATGATATCGAAGGGTTAGCAGCGCTAATAAGTCAGGCATTAGATAATGCGAATCAATTTATAACACCGTTAAATCGGCAGCTATTACCAAAGCATATTGCACAGCAGTATTTATATTTTGCTCATAGTACAAAAGATATTATGGACGAAAATATTAATTAAAGTCGAAAAGTGACTTAGAAACAGGTGAGTGATTGGTAACACTCACACCAAGCTGCTGATAAGTTTTAGCCATTAAATTAAATGATGGCACAATGGTATTACTCATGACATTGTTCAAGGTAGTGGGCGCACTGCGTTCGTTATTTTCATAAAACCGCGGCTTGTCATTATTGAGTAAATCAATACCATATAAATGCAGCGCACCTGCACCACGGGAGAAAGCCAGTTGCGTTGCTACATAAGCCACTGTTCCGGCTTCTACAAAGCCGTGAGTGATATCTAAAGACAGTCCAACAGGTGCTGGCTGATGATGGCTCTCGATAACGAATTTAGGATGCTTAGCAAATGCTGATAGGGGTGTTTTTCTATCAAGTGCTTGATGCTCGAGGTCTTTCTTTAATAGTAAGCGACTAAATTCTGAATCATTTCCTTTAACACCCCACGGTCTGTCGACAGGATAGATAATACGCATCTTATGATGATATTTTTTTATGATTTCAGGATGGGCACTGACCAATGCTTCTAATACTGCCAAGGTGGCATATAGAGGCTGACCGGTATAGTATTTAGTTAATATATCGAGCTGATGGAAAATAAAACGTGCATCACTAATGACATAACCGACGACATTGGTAAATCTGTACTGAGCAGTGAGACTAATACTACCGTTAATAAAAATCGTGGCTGTATCTATTAAAGGTGTAAAATCTACCTCAGCAATAGAGGGACCCGAAGCAATGATATTGACAGCTTGCTGGTCAAGGTTTTGTTGGGTTTCTTGCGTGTCAAATGCGCGAATAGGGAAAGGCTGATTACCAACATCAAACTCAATCATAGGAGATAATCCCAAGTTCAACTCCATATATTTTAAAGTAATGACGGTTTGATGATTACATTATACCCAATATTCTTTGAGCCAAGGGCTTGGTTTGACATGACGATACCATTTACCGCTACCACCATTGATAGCATCTGGCGGATTAATCTCACCATGAAAAATAACGATTTTGGCACCATCTGGCAGAGTAGGTGCCCTTACCAGATTAAACGGAATGGGCGCGATACATTGATATTTAAAGCTGACACACCAATCTTTATCCCAATATTCTAAGTGATGATGCTCACGTAGATAGTTAGACAAATACGCTTGTTCATGACGTACTTGAGTACGAATGGTCTCAAAGTTGCGCTCAAAGTTTGCTAGTAAATCAGGATAACTACCCATGCCGATATTGAAGCGATAGACCGAGCTATTACCAATCATCCGCCAAGGTTTTTTCCAGTCACGGATGATAACCACGCTATCGTCGTGCTCAGCTTTATAAGTGAAAAAGCCATCGATATTATCAACGATAACGATATCAATATCTAAAAATAACGCCACGCCTTTTAAATCGTATAGCTCAGGCTTGAAGGTCGTCAGCTTTTTCCAACCACGTTCAGGTCCTGCAGGTAGATTGAGCTCAGGGATAGGATGGCAGATAACAGCAGGATCAATACCTGTGCTGTCATCAGTCAAGCAAACCATCTGAAAATCTAAAGTCAGGTTACGACGTACCATGTTATATAGGCGGTTGACATATTCCGCACCGTATATATCACCCCATTTCATACAAATGATGTAACGCGCTTCAGATATATTATTATCTGTCTGTGTTTGGGTGGTTGATAAATCGGGGGTTATATCCATTGCCATAATGCACTCATATTTATATAAATAAGGAGGTCGTATTAAAAGGGAAAGCAGTCAGTAAAGTAAATAGTAACAGCAAATAATACAGAAAGTAGCAATGCTATCATAAATTATTCACTATAAACTTTAGCATGATAAGTATCAATAAATCCTGCTAAATCAGCGTCATCAGCAACATAAGGATTATCTAAAACAGGTATACGCTTAAAGCGCCGATAGCCCCACATATAATGACTAAAATGCGCTTCAACCATAGCTTGCATAGCATGATTAAGTGCATAAGCTGCTGTTTCAGTCTTG
>NZ_DATIRM010000383.1:0-6157 GCF_035469765.1 Psychrobacter sp. | reverse complement strand
CTCTTTGACTACCGCTAACTGGTTGTCGATGACTGTCAGCGTTTGCTTGGCATCATATTGCACTTGGGTCTCACCGATACAAAATACCACGCCTAAATTTTGTGACAATGCATGCGTCATTTTTTGCAACAAAGTATCGTTAGATTCTTGGTGGTACTGACGGCGTTCAGAATGACCAAGGATAGTCCATGTAGCCCCAACATCAGCAATCTGCTGTGCTGAACATTCGCCTGTATAAGCACCAACACTGGCGCTATGGGCACTAACGTCTTGAGCTGCACACAGTATTGAGGTGTTTTTTAGGCGACTATTCACTGCTGCTAAATGTACCAAGCTTGGTGCTACCATTATTTGACAAAGTGCGGAGTTATCATGACCAACTTGCTTGGTTGTACTAATGGCAGCGCATAAGTCATGTAATAGTGCATCGACGTCATGGCTCGTCGCTGGATTCTGCTTCCAATTTCCAATTACCCAAGCTTGCATTCTTCTCTACCTTGTCTTATGTATGGCTGCCAATGTGGCTAATATGCGCGCAAGTATAACAAATATTTCACAAGTGCTATAGTATAGTGCGCCCCAAATCAGCACTAACCTTTTAACGAACTTTCCAGTAAATTTTATTATAAGACCATTTTTTATTACACAATCTCGTTATTGCCTATAAAACCTTTCAGCTCACGTAAATTCCTATATGATTCCCTTAATATAAGATAAAGTGCAGACAATAAATTAGCCTTATATTTCAAAACAGTATTAAAAATAACTATTCTAAGAAGTAGCTTAAAGCGCCAGTTACTTATCGATGGCTATCAACAATAAAATAGCGATTCATCAAACATAATATATAGCCTAGGGCTTATATCAAAATATCGCCTACCAGATACCAAGCAAGGAGAAGTCTGAATGTCTATTACAACCGGTAAATATGGTGGCTTAGCACAGCAGTTGATTAGCGAAGGTATCGTAAGCGAAGCCCATATGAAAGTGGCTCAGACTGATTCGCAACAGCAGCAAATAGGACTGGTCTCTTATTTGGTAGAGCATAAGCTTGCCAATGCCTATCAATTGGCACAAATGCTGTCACAAGCGTTCGGCGATCCTTTATTTGATCTCGATGCACTCAGCTCAGACGTTATCCCAAAAGACTTAGTCGATGAAAAAATCGTGCGTAAGTTTAATGCTTTGCCGCTATTTAAGCGCGGACAACGCTTGTTTGTAGCGCTGAGTGATCCAACCCGTATTGACGCTATCGATGCGATTGCCTTTAACTCGCGGCTATCGATTGAAACAGTCGTGGTTGAAGAAGACAAGCTTAAAAGGCGTATTGAGAATCTTTATGCTGATACTATGCAAAGTTTTGATAGCTTTTCTGATAGCGATTTAAATGTGGACTTTGATGATGGCAAAGAAGACACCGAAACCACTCTATCGGATAGCGTTGAGGAAGCACCAGTTGTTAAGTTTGTTAATAAGATGTTGGTGGATGCTATTCGTATGGGTGCCTCTGATTTGCATTTTGAGCCCTATGAAAAAAGCTACAGAGTACGCTTTCGAGTTGATGGGGTCATGCAAAAAATGGCCAACCCGCCCGTACAACTTGCGGGGAAAATTGCTGCGCGTCTAAAGGTGATGTCGCAAATGGACATCTCAGAGCGCCGTGTGCCACAAGATGGTCGTATTAAGCTTAAGATATCTAAAGATAAGGCTATCGACTTTCGGGTAAGCTGCCTACCTACCTTGTTTGGTGAAAAGCTGGTTTTGCGTATTCTAGATCCCTCATCAGCCATGCTTGGTATTGAAGCGTTGGGCTATGAGCCTGACCAACAAGATATGTTTTTAGATGCGTTACACAAACCGCAAGGCATGCTCCTAATTACCGGTCCCACTGGTTCTGGTAAAACCGTCTCACTCTATACTGGTATTAATATCCTGAATACTGGTTCGACCAATATCTCGACTGCCGAAGATCCTGTCGAAATTAACCTTGAAGGTATTAATCAGGTCAACGTCAATCCAAAAGTGGGATTAACTTTCTCCACAGCCCTTAAGTCTTTCTTACGTCAAGATCCTGATATTGTGATGGTTGGTGAGATTCGTGATCTTGAAACTGCTGAGATTGCGATTAAAGCAGCACAAACAGGGCACATGGTACTTTCAACCTTACATACCAATTCAGCGCCTGAAACGTTGACGCGATTACGCAATATGGGTGTCGCTTCTTTTAATATTGCCACTTCCGTCAACTTGGTCATTGCCCAACGATTGGCACGGCGCTTATGTAAAAACTGTAAAAAACCTATCAATATTCCGCGTCAAAGTCTGCTTGAGCTTGGTTTTACAGATGCAGATTTGGACAATCCAGACAATATCATCTATGAGCCGGTCGGGTGTAATGAATGCCGTGAAGGCTATAAAGGGCGTGTCGGTATCTATGAGGTCATGAAAATCACTCCCGATATTTCACGTATTATCATGGAAGATGGCAATGCGATAGATATCAAGGATGCGGCACTTAAAAATGGTTTTAGAGACTTACGTCGTTCTGGCATTTTAAAGGTTTTACAAGGCGTAACCAGTATTCAAGAAATGATGCGCGTGACTTCTGAATAGCGTAGTTGATTGAAAAATTCAGTATAGATATTGCTTTGAGTAAAGTTCACTGCGTTCTTAAAGCTTGTTATATAATTACTGCTGAACAATAATCAGTAGTACAGCAGTAGGAATAATAAAACAGATAAACACTGGTTTTTTACGCTAAAATAAATTACACCCGCTTAAAACAATGAGCTAACGACGTTTTATAGCACGCATTATCTATATTAGACCATTTTTTGAAGGAAGGGACATGGCAAAAGCTAAGACCGATATGCTGTTAGACTTTGTCTATGATGGCGTCAACCGTCGCGGGCAAAAGGTAAAAGGTGAGACGACCAGTCGTAGCCTAGAGCTTGCAAAAGCTACGTTGCGCAAACAGGGTATCACGGTTAAAGGTATCAAGAAAAAGCCGAAACCTTTATATACCTTTAAAAAATCTATTAAGCCTATTGATATTGCTATTTTTGCGCGGCAGTTGGCAACCATGATGAAAGCGGGAGTGCCATTAACCCAGTCCTTTGAGATTGTCGCTGATTCTCTCGATAACCCAAGCATGAAAGACTTAGTGTTACAAATTAAAGCCGACATTGAAGCCGGTGGTACTTTTGCATCGGCATTACGTCGGCATCCACGCTATTTTGATGATCTTTTTTGCTCGCTTGTTGATTCTGGTGAACAGTCAGGTGCGTTAGAAACCATGCTAGAGCGAGTTGCGACTTACAAAGAAAAGAGTGAGCTGCTAAAAGCTAAAATTAAAAAAGCCATGAAGTATCCTATTGCGGTCGTAGTGGTCGCCATTATTGTTACTATGATTCTACTGATAAAAGTAGTTCCTGTATTTTCAGATTTATTTGAGTCTTTTGGCGCAGAACTACCAGCCTTTACCCAAATGGTGGTAAGTATGTCTGAATGGATGCAGGCATGGTGGTTTATTTTAATTGTGGCTATTGGCGGTGCAATTATTGGCTTTTCAGAAGCAAAAAAGCGCTCAAAGAAATTTCGCGATTTCTTAGACCGTGCAGTATTAAAAGCCCCGATATTTGGTAATATCGCTTATCAAGCGGTCATTGCGCGTTTTGCTCGTACGCTGTCTACGACTTTTGCTGCCGGTGTACCGCTTATCGACGCTCTGGATTCAACTGCTGGCGCGGCCAATAATGTGGTTTTTTATAACGCTATTCAGCAAATCAAAAATGACGTCTCTACAGGGCAACAATTGCAGTTCTCCATACGCTCAACCAATTTATTTCCAAGCCTTGCTATTCAAATGGTTGGTATCGGTGAAGAGTCTGGTAGTTTGGAAGAAATGTTAGACAAAGTGGCAGTCTACTATGAAAACGAAGTTGATAACGCGGTTGATGGTTTGACCAGTTTGATGGAGCCGCTTATTATGGCAGTGCTTGGCGTATTAGTCGGTGGCTTGGTGATTGCGATGTACTTGCCAATCTTCCAGATGGGCTCAGTGGTAGGCTAAAGACCAATTAAAGGACAGCTCGTTCATGCAATTTATACAGTTATTACAAGAAAATATGACAGTCGCTTTGGTCGTATTTGGTCTACTAGGGCTTTGTGTTGGCAGTTTTTTAAATGTGGTCATTCATCGTATGCCACTGATGATGGTATCGGCTTGGCGGCAAGAATGTAGTCAGTTTATGTATGAACAAGCAGATATGCCACGTGAGCATACGACTCCGCTTACCAATATTGTGGCGACTGACACTCCTATTACTTTAAGCCGACCTGCTTCGCGATGCCCGCACTGCGCCCACAAAATAAAGTGGTATGAAAACATTCCTTTAATCAGTTGGCTAGTACTACGCGGGCGTTGTTCAGATTGCAAAGCCGCTATTGGTCTGCGTTATCCTGTCGTTGAGCTAGTCACCGCACTGTTATCCGTGTTGGTTATTTACCAGTTTGGCGTCAGTATGGCTGGGCTATCGGCATTGATTTTGGTATGGACGCTGATTGCCTTAACCGGTATTGACTTTGATACACAGCTACTACCTGATCGCTTAACTTTTCCATTAGCAGGACTCGGCTTAGCGGTTAATTCACAAGGTTGGTTCGTGTCCCCTACTCAGTCTATATGGGGTTTATTGCTTGGATTTTTATCCTTATGGATTGTCGTCAAGGTGTTTTATTTAATCACCAAAAAGCATGGCATGGGACAAGGCGACTTTAAATTATTGGCAGTACTGGGCGCTTGGCTTGGACCCATGATGTTGCCCTTGATTATTTTATTGTCATCATTGCTCGGCTCAATCGTTGGGATTATTCTTATGAAAAAACAAGGTGAAAGTAGACCGTTTGCCTTTGGTCCTTATATTGCGATTGCCGGTATCGTAGCTTTGCTATATGGGTCAGATATTGTCAGTTGGTATTTAGGGATGTACTCCTAATCAAGAGTCGTCTCTCAATCATTACTTTCAACTTCTCGTTTATTATTGTCATTAATCCTCTATCAATCAGATAAGTCCCTATTATGTCAAAATATGCAGCAACACCTTCCCCTTATTCGCATCAACCACAAATACCTGAACCTAAAAGCAAAACTTTAGTAGTGGGTTTAACAGGTGGCATCGGCAGTGGTAAATCGGCTACTAGCGACTGGTTCGCGCAGCAAGGAATCGATATCATTGATGCAGATGTCATTGCCCATGAGGTAGTTGTCAAAGGTAGCGCTACTTTGCGTAAAATCAAAAGAAAATTTGGTGATTGGGTACTAAATACCAATGGCGATATGGACCGGGCTGCCGTACGAACGCATGTCTTTACCCATCCTGAAGCGCTGATTGAACTTGAAGCAATTACTCATCCTGCCATACGTGAAGCGGCAAAAGCGCAATTGGCAGCGAGTACTTCACCATATGTAATATTATCAGCGCCCCTGCTTATTGAAGGCGCAGAAGCTGGACTTGCCAATTTATGTCAACGTATTTTAGTGATGGATGCTACAGAAGAAACCCAACTTGCGCGCGCCAGTCAGCGTGATGAGCAAAGCGTGCAAAAGATCAAAGCTATTATGGTCAATCAGCTTAGTCGTGAAGAGCGTAATCGTCATGCAGATGATGTGGTGTTAAATGAGAGCGATCTAGCGGCGCTATATGTACAACTAGAGCCGCTCCATCAAGACTACCTTATGCTTGCCCAGCAGCTAAAGTTCGCTGCCGATTAATCTCATACAAAGCCATACCTGTCGCCACACTGACGTTTAGGCTTTGTAAGTTGCCATGCTCATTGCCTGACATCGGAATATAAACCAGCTCATCACAGCTTTCTGTGGTCAGGCGACGCATCCCCTCACCCTCTGAACCCATAATAATAGCGGTTTTGCCAGTCATATCTGCGGCATGAATTGGTTTGGCATCTGCATTGAGAGCGGTACCAAACACAAAGACACCAGCATTTTTGATTTTCGTCAATGTACGCGCCAGATTGGTCACGCTCACAATCGGCATCATCTCTGCTGCACCCACAGAAACTTTGGCAACCGTTGGAGTCAAGCTAGCTGCATGATGCTTTGGACAAATAACTGCATCTACGCCCATTGCCACCGCCG
>NZ_DATIRM010000382.1:0-7674 GCF_035469765.1 Psychrobacter sp. | reverse complement strand
AATACGTCAGCAAGCTACGATAAGGGTTAGTACTCATAATATTCAATCTTTATAAAAAGGATAGATTAACAGCGATTGTTGTTTCAGCATTCTAGTACAGTAGTACAAAAAAAACAAGTAGAGTGATGGATGTTTTAGCATTGCTTGATTAAAGCTCTGTTTTAAAAAAATTCAATTCAGTATAAAAACGATACAGCGGGACTGGAATTAATTTTTTGCAGCCTCTGTCTGCGCAGGCACAGCAAGCAAGAAAAATTGATATCAGCAGTACGTTATGTATCGATATTGCTTTTCCCTGACTATAAAACATTCAATCACTTTACTTGTTTTTTTTGTACTACTGTACTAGAATACTGAAACAACAATCGCTGTTAATCTATCCTTTTTATAAAGATTGAATATTATGAGTACTAACCCTTATCGTAGCTTGCTGACGTATTTAGCTCATTGCCATGACGGTAATGATATCAATGAGCTATTAACGGCGCTGCTAACGGATAAAGAGCGACACGAGATTGCCAATCGTATTCGTATTTTTGATTTATTAGAGCGCGGCGTTACCCAACGTGACATATCTGAGCAGTTGGGCGTCGGTATCGCAACCGTCTCTCGCGGTGCCAAAGCCATGCAAAATCATGATGTAAGCGCGCTGCTCGCCACCCACAGACAAAACGATTGATGCTCAAGCAATGTTAGCTGAACTTATTTTAGCTATAGTTGAAATATTTTAAAGTCGCTACAGTATTGCTGGTGTAAATTTTTTGCAGCCTCTGTCTGCGTAGGCACAGCAAGCAAGAAAAATTTGCACCAGCAATACGTGTTGTATCGATATTACTTTTCACCGACTATATTTATAATAGCGATAACCCGTCACTAAAGGCGAGTCTATTTTACTCTGAAAGGACTATCTATTATTTACTTTAATAAGCGCTTTTACGCTCTGACGTTAGCCAGCGGAATAGTAGCAGTAGAATAAAGTAAAACAACCACAATCCTGCCAGCGCATAAAACCCTGTTGCTACTTGCGCAATACTGGCGCCCATTTGATTTAATTGGACAGAAGTATTGATGCCAGGCGTCGTAGGCAATAACCAGCGAATAATCTGCAAAAATTCAGGAAGCTGATGTGCAGGCCACGGATAACCGCTGACGAAAAACATCGGTAATGAGCTAAAAATTAAAATTTGCATACTGCGCTCACGCTGGCGAAACCATAATCCAAGTACGCAGCCAAGCGTTGCAACTGTGGGACAAAATAGCAGCAAGAATAGTAAACTGCCGAGCATGTTTTGTCCGCGTGGATAGTCATGAAGCTCAAATGCCCAACCGTAATAAAAGCAGCCAATCACAAAGCTAAACATACTTAGCGCGGCAATACGCCCAAGCCAGCCACGAATATTGGTTCTATGGCGTCGTTGCTCATACCACGTACCAATCAGCATCGCTGTTGACATTAAAAGCGTTTGCTGCAAGATAAGAATAGACACCGCTGGCACGACGTAAGCGCCATAACCTTCAGTTTGATTGTATAAAGGCATAATCTTTAGCGGTACTGCTTGAGTATTAGCAGCGGCAGTGGCTAGATACGCCCCTTGCGCTACGTTTTTCTTCACCTCAATACCTGCTGATACGCTACTAACGGCTTGTAAGAATCCCATTTGCACGTTTTTATTTAATAGAAAATAACCGCCATTACCAAGAACGCTGACGCTAGCGGCTTTGCCTGACAATACTTGCTGTTCAAGTCCGCTTGGAATAATCATATAACCTGCAATGTCATCCGCCCACATGGCATCAATTGCTTGCTGCTCATTTAAAAAGCGTTTTGTATCTAGTTGCGGGCTGGCACTGGCATAGCGAACGATGGTTTGGGACAAAGGGCTATTGTCTTTATCAACAATGCCAACAGGCACGTGATTGACCACTTCGGTCGAATAAGGCCAAGGATAAAAGAAGCCATAAATAATCGGCGCAATCATCAGCAGTAACAGCACACCTTTATCAGAAAACACGTCTTTTATCGTTTGTAAAAAACTACCAAAGAAGTTTGCTGATGCTAGAGTTTCTTCTGGTACGAAGGTTGCAGTAGAAGGTTTATGATTTGGTTCGGATGACATCAGCGTGCTCCCCAGCGTTCAGGATGCGCTAATGCGCGTTTACTTAATAAAGCCGTTAAATATAGCGTAACGAGCGTCGCTACTGTCAGCCCATAAACAATCGGTAAGGATATGATGACAGGCGCTTGCATCTGTAACTGTGAAATATGCAGCTTAAGATAATGAGTAAGCGGCAATACATCTGACCAATGCTGAGCGTTCTCACTGATAGCGATATAAGGAAACGTCACTCCAGCGAAGGCGTAAGAAGGTGCTGAGATAAACGCCGTCGCCGATAAACCCATACGTAATGAGAATGAACTTAAGGTAAATATAGCGCCAAGCCAAAAAGACAGCATCATCAGTAACACAAGGCTCACATAGGTGATGATAAGAGCGCTGGTAGCAATCAATTGTTGCGGCGCGGCAAGCCATAAAGCCAGTATCGACCAAATACTATAAGCCAGTAGCGGCCAAAAGTATTTGCCCAATAAGCCAAATATTAATACCAAAATGCTTACTTTTTCTGGTGCTTGGTGTTGGCTGTATGACACATTATTTGATGGGCTAGTCTCGCTGTCATTATTAGGGTGATTATCGTTAGACGGTAATGTTAAATGAGCACGACTGCTATCAATAAAACGATACCAACGACCGATGCGCTTATCACGCAATTCACGACCGATTGTCGTTGCACCAATAACCATTGCCAAGATATGTAGCAACGCAGGAATGACCGTCGATGCTAAAAACTGCTGATAATCAGTCGTGGCATTAAATAAGCTGATGCGTTGAATGCTAATAGGAGAGTAAGCAATCGCCGCTTGCGATGGTGCCATACCTTGTTTGACCAAGCGCTTCATCTCAACGCCTGCTGATAAGGTACCGATGACAGATTGCACACTGGTTTGGATAATGCCAGAGTGAGTACCGTACTGGGCATTAACCTGTAAGACAATAGGAGCAGGTTTATTAGATGAGATATTGCGAGAGAAATCCTCAGGGATAATGACCACGGCATAAATATCGCGTTGCAAGATAGCGGCTTTTGCTGCAGCAGATGAGTGATACAGCTGTTTTACCGTCAAATTGGGGTTGGCTTCCAAATAACGTACAGCCGTGTTGGCGACAGGTCCACGGTCGTTATCAATCACTCCTATGGGCAAATCAGTGATTTGTATTTGTGAAAAAATCCACCAAATCAGTAGCACGGTAGTCAGCGGTATCCAAACCACCATCGCCAAGTCCCACGGATTTTTGGCTAAAAACCGCCGCTCGTAAGCCGCACTGCGTAAGAAAGCATTAGCTAGCCCACTTAGCTTAATCAGGCGCATGGCTTACTCTTGGTTCTGATTGGCGAGGGCAGGATTAAGACGCACAATCACGCTCATACCTGAGCGAATGCGTCTATCTGGGGCAGTTGGTCGGGCTTTGACCTCAAAGGTACGAACATCAAAACCATCATCATTATTGGTCGGTCGCCAGGTGGCAAAGTCAGACAAGGTTGAGGTAGCATAGACGGTAAATTGCTTAGTATAAGGTTTTTCAGGTGATGATAAAGCGGGGATAGTACCCATAAATCGTTGACCAATCGCAAACTGATTCAAGTAGGTTTCCGTGACATTTAAGACGACCCATTGGTCATTGGTATTGACTAAGGTTAATAAAGGTACTCCTTGACCAATGACTTCGCCTGCATTGACGATGACATTGTCCACGACACCAGAGATTGGGCTTTTTAAGTTGGCTTCCTCTTTTGCTACCAAAGCTTCCTCTAATTGCGCATCGACTTGCGCAACTTGTGCGGTTGCTGCTGACTTATCTTCGCTGCGTGTGCCTTCCATGGCTAGCTCATACTGTAAGCGTGCCGCTTCGGTTTGATCTTGAGTGGCAAGATATTGGGCATAAGCCTCATCGCGCTTTTGCCGTGCCATCAATCCTTCTTCGTAGAGACGATTGACGCGCTGATAGGTGTTTTCTGCTAAATCAGACGCGGCTTTATTGGCTTGCCAAGCGGCTTTTGCTTGAGCGATTTCTTGCGGACGCGCACCATTTTCTGCTTTATCCAATTGACTTTGCGCGATTTGCTTGCCGGCACGCGCTTGATTGATCTTGGCGTTAATCTCAGGCGAGTCCATCTCAATTAGCTGCTGACCGACCGTTACTGCATCACCTTCTGTGACCAATATTTTTGCAATACGCCCCGGTACTTTTGCCGCGATAGACGTTTGCTGCATTTGCATCTGCCCTTGTAGGGTAATGATTTTCGGCTCGCTATTCTGAGTGCTCTTATATAAGCCATAAGCAATCACACCCAAAATAACTAAAATCACCAGCGCCAAAATCATCTTTTTGATCTTTGCTGATTTGTCGTTTTGTTCTGACTGGCGCTTATAGCTTGGCAGCGTTTGCTCGGGCTCAATATCGGTATCAGTGCTGCTATTAATATCAGCCTTAGACGCATCAGTATCATTTGCATCGACTGCAGCATCGATGGGCGCAGAATTATCATTAGTATTAATTGATTCAGCCGATGAGTTTGAGTCGTTTAGTTTGCGCGAGTCGCCTGATTCGTTGGTAGATTCAGTCATGACAGTGAGGTTCCTAAAGCAATAAAGTCGGTAATAAGCAAAATAAATCGTTTGTCGTCTGATATATGTTAAGACGATAAATAGTCGATGTTATTTTTCATATAAAGTGGGTAGCCGAATATCGGCAGCATTGAGATAGGCATTAAAAGCAAGTGGCGTACCGCAGCTTTGCATGAGGGCAGCCAATGACTGTACATAGCTGTTGGCAGCTTGTGCTTGCTCAGTACGTGCTTTAAGTGATTGCGTTTGTGCTTGTACCACATCGACCGTAGTATTCACGCCTTCTTGTAATCCTAAGCGCCGCAATCGCAAAACTTCTGCGGCCAAATCAACATTGCTTTGCAATGCTTGATAGCGTGATTGGGCATTATTGACATCGTGCCAGTTTTTTTCTACCAGCAGTAGCAGGTTGTCACTGACGTTAATCTCAGAGAGATCGGCTTGACGTATTTGAGCATTACTTGAAGCCAGTGATGCAGTTTTATCAAGCCCGCCCCATAGCTTCCAACTGGCAGATATACCGGCGACCCAGCTAGGGTCTTTTTCAAGTTGGCCATAACCATATAGCAAGACCGTCGGTTTGTAGCCAGTATCCGATAGCGCGTGCAACTGCTGAGCCTGTGCGCGCTTGGCTGCGACCTTTTGTAATCCTGGATGATTATTCAGTGCCAAATCTTGGAAATAGCTCACATCTGGTAGGGGGCGACTAGAGACAAACAAAGGCGTAGTCGGTTTAATGCGGTAGTCAGTACGTAGCAGTCGTTGTAGCGCAATCATGGCTAGGCGAGCGTCATTATTGGCATTGACGGATTCACTTTTGGCATCAGCAAGAGCAGATTGTGCTTCTAATCTATCGACGCGCGAGATAAAGCCTTCTTCAAATAGGCGCTCTGCCATATGGTCGGTCTGCTGCAATGTGTTGTAAGCGTCTTCACGCAAGTAAGCGGCAATAATCGCTAATTGCGCCTTAAAATAGCGCTCAATTAACGTGTTATAAAGCTCGTTCTTATCAAGTATGCTATCTGCCACAGCTTCTTGGGTGCGCGCATTTGAGGCGCCAGTCAATGCATCTGTACGACCAGCAGTATAAATGGGCCAGACCACACCAATACCTGCGCCCGCTGTTGCTCCTGAACGCTTGAGATCATAAGAATCCGGAATCCGCGTACCGACCAATTCACCAAAGTTTGGTAAATCTGGCAGATTTGCAATAGGAGGAACCACATTGTCGACGCTGCTATTTACTTCATTAATAATACCGTTTCTGAGAGAGGATAAGTCTATATCCTGATCTAGATGGTAAGCACTGGCTGATACTCGAGCAAACACTAGCGGGTTGTCGATGGTTTTGAGAGCGTCAGTTTGGTATTCGCTAGCGGCGATGGCTGCTTGATTGGCAGCCATTTTGGGTGATACTTGGACTAAAAGCTTTTGCGCTTGTTCTAGACTTAAAAAGCTCGAGACTTCTAATGGATAGCTGTTATCAATCGCTTTGTGTGTGATAGGGTCGATAAGCGTGGTTAATGTTCTTTGTTCAGCATGAGTATCTGCTAACGTATGACTGGGTGCTATGGCTATCTTATTATTGTTAATCTGACCATCAGCGTCCACAATTTGTGTCACAGTCACGGGTGGCACATTATTTTGTGATTGTATGCTCCCTATGTCAGTGCTAGCGTAAGTCACGACAGGCACGCTCATGAGTGCAACGGTCATCATAGCAGTCGGTAGCGCTGATAAAGTGAATTTCATAAGTCACATAAGCCATTAATTAGAATGTAAGGTATTATAAAATAACGTACAGCATCAATAGATTTCATCGCTCAGAATATAGAGCCATTACATTTACACTATTATAGACTATTTTCTAGTAAGCGAATAAATGATGCTGAAATAAATCATTTGTATTTAAACGCAAAAGCGATTTGAAATGTAAAAGCGCTAAAAATCCGTCATTCACAATAAGGCGTACACTGTAGAGCCACAATGGTGACGGGTCAATGCTCAGTATTTTGCCGTTTTCTATTGTGTGGGCAGTAGCGGTATGATAGAGGCTTGACTTAATTCTTAAATATTCGTTTATAAGTAATATCATAGCGAATAGGAAGTTTTAAATTTAAGCGATTTAGATTCAAATAATTTTTATTTTTTAGTCTTATTATTAAAGAATTTAGTCAGCAATTAATAAAATACACAGTGATCAACAAACAGTAAATAATGAATAGTCACTGGATTGTCATTAAATAGAATAAATCATATCAGCAGAGGGTGCGCGCAATGGCAGGATATATTTTGGCTTTGGATCAAGGAACAACATCGAGTCGAGCAATATTGTACGATGATCACGCGCGTCCTATTAAGATGGTGCAACAGCCAACGACTCTAAAAACACCAAGCGCTGGATTTGTTGAGCAAGACGCGCAGCAAATTTGGCAAACCCAGATCAGCTGCGCGCATGATGTTATCAATCGGGCAGGTTTGCTCGCTACCGATGTCACTAGTATCGCGATTACCAATCAACGCGAATCTATCGTAATGTGGGACAAGCAAACAGGCAAACCATTGGCACCCGCTATTATTTGGCAGGATAGACGGACAGCAAACTACTGCAAGACCCTCGCTGCTGAAAGTGCTGATAACAGCATGAATGAGCGTGTCAATCAAGGCGTCAATAAAAGTGACCCTCAATATGATATGGCACACGAAGTACAACGCATCACAGGCTTGCGGTTAGACCCGTACTTCAGTGCCAGTAAGATTGCTTGGCTGCTCGAAAATAACCCCAAACTTAGCGTGCGTGCCAGCAAAGGTGAGATAGCGGTTGGCACCATTGATAGTTGGCTAATCTATAAATTAACAGGCGGGGAGCATTTCATCGATGTGACCAATGCCTCTCGTACGGTGCTGTTTGATATTCATAAGCTGGCGAGGTCAGAGACGCTTTTCGATCGTTTTGCAATTCCCATGAATATATTGCCCAAGGTGTT
>NZ_DATIRM010000381.1:0-10404 GCF_035469765.1 Psychrobacter sp. | reverse complement strand
CTCATCTGTTTTAGCGGCGCTAACCATCGGTTCTGCTTGCAAAGCAGCAACAGGCATTGCGTCTAAAGCCTCTTCAACAGGTAATATCTTTTCGATCATGGTTTCTTTAACGACTGGCTCTGCTTCAACAATAGGTGCTATCTCAGTGTCAGGACTCAACATCAAAGTTGGTTTATCTGCAACTGCTTGCTCATGAATAACAGTAGCAGCTACTGACACACTTACCTGAAAACTAAAGCTTGCAAACCCAAGCGTATCATTTGCTGTTAAGTGCTTCGATTCATTGGCAGCGATACGCTCATCATTAATAAAAGTGCCGTTTGACGACTCTAGATCTTTCACGTATAGCTGACCGTTTAAGACACTCAGTTGTGCATGATTGCGTGAAATTTGCTGGCTACCTAGTACCACATCGCTATCACTGCCACGACCAACAGAGAGGCTATCGGTGACCGTCAATGTCAAATCACCAAGCGCCTCTGTTAAGGCATTTAGCTGCCACGTATGGGTTGCTGGGGCATTTATATTGTCTGTATCGTTTGTCATGTGATGACTCCTTCCTTATTACTAAAAATTAAATGGTTATTATTAAAAAATTCATTCTGTTATATCTTGCACTGATGGCTTTATTATTTGGGGATAAAGCGGGATTTTATGACACCGCCAAGTTTATTATAAGGAATACTCAGTACCGGCATACCGTAGGCATAAGGAGCAATGGCATAAGGCTGATAACGAATATCAATCCCTTTATCAGTCAATGTCACGTTGTCGCTTAGAGTAAACGGCCAGTTTTTCTCGTAGTTTTTCACATCTTTATCGACCGTTTTTACCCAATCCTTATACGCATTATAGGCAAGTGCTTTGAACTGTAATTTTTTACCGCTTTGCAGCATATCTGCTAATTTAATTTGCTTTTTCATCTTTTGGTCAAATACCAAATATTCTCTATACGGCATGCCATGCGCACCGCCGGTAAAAACATAGGAGCTTATATCAAACATCTCAAAATCATTGATATGACCCACATATTCAGGTGTCACCATGAGACTATAGGCAAATGCACTGTCTCTCGGTAGCTCATTAAGCTGTGAAGCAACAAAACCATCAAGCGCACTTTTGACAGATGCTGGCGTGGCTTTGGTAGTGATAGGCGCAGATTCAGATGGTTTACTATTAACCACCAGCGTATTAATGCGCTGGTTGGCAACATCATTGATCCATTTGTGATTGGTCTTGAGATATTTAATCTCAATATCCGGACAGTTATCACGCGCCGTGCAGCGCTCTTGTACTTTTTTGGGTAATTGATAATCGAGATACTCTGTGCTGCTAAAGAGACTGCCAGCATGCGCAGACATGCTTAACGTGCCACACAACACTATACTACCGACTATTAACAATAGACGCCGCTTACAAGCCTTTATAGAGGCTGGCTGTGCTGCTTGCAGATCAGTAAAAGAAAAATGCGTAATAGGCGATTGGATGAAAGTTTTCATATAGCCTCTTTAAGATACCTATCAGATTTACTAATATTCTACCGTAACCTTTTCGCCATATTGTAGGAACACTGTTCGTGTTTTTGCGTCAATCATAGCGGTTAAAAGCCATCATACGCTGTTTGATAAGTGAATAAAAAAGACACGCTATCGTGTCTTTTTATATTTAGAACGTCGCTGTTATTGACTGATTTTAGTGCTCGCGAGTATTGCTAAACGTCACTTCTGGATAGCGATCTTGCATCAGCTGTAAGTTCACCCGTGATGGTGCAAGATAAGTCAGATGACCACCGCCATCTATCGATAACTGGTCGTGGGCTTTTTTCTTAAACTTAGCCAGTGCCACTTCGTCATCGCAATGAATCCAGCGAACGGTCGCAATCGATACCGGCTCAAAGATACACTGTACTTTATACTCTTCTTTCAGACGATGGGCGACCACTTCAAACTGTAGCACACCGACCGCGCCCAATATTAAATCATTATTAATCTGCGGCATAAAGACCTGCGTTGCGCCCTCTTCACTCAACTGCTGTAGACCTTTTTGCAGTGCTTTTGATTTGAGCGGATCTTTTAGAATGACACGGCGGAACAGCTCAGGAGCAAAATGAGGGATACCGGTAAAGTTCAGTTCTTCGCCTTCAGTAAAGCTATCGCCGATAGAAATAGTACCATGATTGTGCAAACCAATGATATCACCCGGATAGGCTTCTTCTAGCGTTTCACGATCGCCTGCCAAAAATGTCAAAGCATCAGCAATACGTACTTCTTTCCCTAAGCGCACATGCTTCAGCTTCATGCCTTTTTCGTACTTACCTGAGCAAACGCGTAAAAATGCAATGCGATCACGGTGACGCGGATCCATATTGGCCTGAATCTTAAAGACGAAACCACTAAAAGCTGTCTCTGTCGCTGCTACTTCACGCTCATTGGTCGGATGCGCTTTTGGTGGTGGTGAATATTTTATCAAGGTATCAAGCACCATATTGACACCGAAGTTACCCAGCGCTGTACCGAACAATACGGGCGTCATCTCACCGGCTAAAAACTCGTCAACATCAAAGTCCTCTAATGCCATTTGTACCAATTCAAGCGACTCTTCAAACGAGGCAAACATCAGCGCACCTAAGCGCTCACGGATATCAGGATAATCATAGCCTTCGCGAGTTTCAGAAACCGTAATCTCGCCGCCATGACCTTTTTCATAAAAATAGGTTTTATTTTCGGTCAAATGATAGACACCGACGAAATCTTGACCCATACCGATCGGCCAAGTGATCGGGATACATTTAATCTTCAAAACCGCTTCAATCTCACTAAGCAGCTCAAGCGGCTCACGGATTTGGCGATCGAGTTTATTAACAAAGGAGATGATGGGCGTATCACGCATCCGGCAAACTTCCATCAGCTTGATGGTACGTTCTTCAACGCCTTTTGCGCCATCTACCATCATCAGCGCGCTGTCGACAGCAGTCAAAGTACGATAGGTATCTTCACTAAAGTCAGCATGACCTGGGGTATCGAGCAGATTGACCACGTGATCTTGATAAGGAAACTGCATGACAGAGGTCGTGATAGAAATCCCACGCTCCTGCTCCATGCTCATCCAATCTGATGTGGCGTGGCGATCCGTCTTGCGACCTTTAACCTCGCCCACTACCTGAATGGCTTGACCCCATAGTAGCAATTTTTCGGTCATCGTCGTTTTACCCGCATCAGGATGCGAGATGATGGCAAAGGTACGACGTTTGGCAACTTCACGGGCAAGCTTAGTTGCTGAAAGCTTGCTTGATGAAACTTTAGAATCTGCGCTCATAATGAATAACTTATCGTTAAATTTTGGAAGAAAATAGCAAGATTTTATAAAAGGTTTAACAGTAAATGTGATGGATTTTAGTGCGCATATTGTAGCGGATTTATGGTTAAGATGCTATTTTTCCCATAGTTTACAGCAGCCTTATTTATACCGCCTATCTAGGTGCCTTGTTTTTACAAAATACTTATTTGCTCGTATAAAAACCTGTTTGACAATCCAAACATCATCATACAACATTGATTACTCAAAGATTTTTATTAAAAGACATAAAAAAATTACAGGGTAGTCATTATCAAATTATTATAAGGAAACCGTTATGTTGCTTGAAAAGATCAAGACACCCGGACTTGCTCATCTATCTTATCTGGTGGGATCGGGTGGTCAAGCGGCGGTGATCGATCCTCGCCGTGACTGCGCAATTTATGTAGAAAAGGCACGTGCACAAGGGCTAGAGATCACTCATATATTCGAAACTCATCGCAACGAAGACCTTGTTTCAGGTGCTCCGATTCTAGCGGAAATGACGGGCGCTAGTGTACTGCACGGTCCAAACCCAGAACAGCCTATCGTCTATGCCAAAACAGTGCGCGATGGTGATTGTTTTACCATCGGTCAGCTTGAAATACGCGTTTTAGAAACGCCCGGTCATACTGATGACCATCTTGCCTATGCTCTATTTGACACAGCTTACCCCGATAAAGCTGTGGCGGTCTTCACCGGAGATGCCCTATTCGTCGGTGACGTCGGCCGTACTGACTTCTATCCTGATAGAGCTGAGGAAGTCGCAGGTCTACTCTATGATTCGCTACAAAAAATCTTAGCGCTGGGTGATCAGGCAATTATATATCCTGCACACGGCGCGGGCTCTGTCTGCGGATCAGGTATGGCAGAGCGTGAATTCTCTAGCGTCGGTCATGAAAGATTGAATAACCCACGTTTACAATTCACAGATCGCGACGCCTTTATCCACTTTAAGGTCAGCGAAAACCATTATCAGCCGCCTTATTTCAGACTGATGGAGCGCCTGAACATGGAGGGCGGTACTGCGCCTCCGACTGTTATGCGACCGCGCAGTCTTTCGCTACAGCAGTTAAATAGCTGCGGTGCCGATCACTTGATTGATATTCGTGAGCCGATGGCTTATGCCTCCGGTCATTTATCTGGAGCGATGAGTCTGCCTGTGAGCATGATTTCTGCCTTTGCTGGGTGGTACATCCGTGAAGGCGAAAGCTTGGTATTAGTTGCCTCCGATGAAACACAGCTCGCCACGGCTATGGAACATCTGGTGCGGATTGCACTTGATAATATATTAGGGGGCTATGTCGGCGTGGTTCCCGCTGCTGTACAAGGTGAAAGTATGCAGAAAACCCCTATGGTTGATACTACCGAGGTTGAAGCTCGTCTAAAGAATAATACTGAAGGTTGGACACTTCTCGATGTCCGTGATGCCGATGAACGAGCGACTGTCGCAATCGAGGGATCACAGCACATATATGTTGGACATCTTAATCAACGTTGGCGTGAACTTGACAAGAAACACCATTATACCTTGATGTGTGCTAGCGAGGCACGAGCCACAATAGCCGCAGGATGGCTGGCAAGCCATGGTTTTGAAAACATCGATATTTATCTTGGTTCGATGGGCGCATGGAAAGCGGCTCATAGCTAATCTTCATTACTAATCTTATAGTTATGAGCGGTTTTTATGAGCAACGTTTTTTACGATACACGATTTATTTTGACTAAGTCATTCTTATTAATTGCACCTTACTGCAACGACTACTGGTAAATAGCTAATTATGATGTGGTTTTACTGAGAAAACTAACTTACAAATTCACAGCATACTTTTACTACCGCTATATCAAGCGTGCCTGTTGCTCTGTTATGCTAGATGGGCTATTTAGAAGTTAGCTATAACAAGACTTAAAAGCATTATCTAAAAAATGATGGATAACAATTCATATAAAAGGACAAATCATGGAAACCCTATATTCTACTAAAGCATCTGTGACCGGCGGCCGTGCGGGTTGTGCTAGCCTCCAAGACAGCGATTTGACGATTAATATGGTTGCACCTGGTTCTGGTAAAGACGGTAATAACCCAGAGCAACTATTTGCTATGGGTTATGCTGCTTGCTTTGATGGTGCACTTGGTGCAGTCAAAGGGGCAGAAAAAGCAAAGTTTGATTCTACTACCGAAGTATCGGTAGATCTACTTAAAGGTGAAGGTCTAGACTTTAAATTAGCCGTTAAAATTCATGTTATCGGTGAAAACACAGAGCTATCAGCGGATGAATTCCAGCAATTGGTTGAGAAGGCTAATAAAGTCTGCCCATATTCTAAAGCTACCCATGGTAATGTCGATAGCGAAGTAACCTCAGAAGTAAAATAAGCCTCTAATAACAACAATATTTGCAATAATAAAAAGAACTCAATTGATCTGGGTTCTTTTTTTATGGGCTATCATTTGGGTTCGTACGCATCATAACGCTTTATTCGTTTTATTCGTTTTATTCGTTCATCATCCATTCGGCACACGACGCTTTTATCGTTATAATGAAGGTATGTTTTTACCCAGTACTTGCTGCCTAATACTTGCTGCCCAATATTTGATAAGTGACTTTTTATGACTGCCAACGATCACAACTCCCACTCGCCTATTAACCCCAATACGCTGCCGAACTTTGCGACGATGCCAAATGTGTCAACGATGAATACCAGCCATGTGGACAAGGAGCAGCCGCCTTTTATTTTGGTTGATGGCTCTTATTATCTGTTTCGCACTTATCATGCCTTACCAAAAACCATGCAAAACTCTCAAGGCCTAGTCACTAACGCGATACGTGGCACGCTAAATGCGCTATTAAAACTGATGCGTCGCTATCACCCAACGCATATGGCGGTTTGCTTTGATACCAAATCACCAACTTTTCGCCATCATATGTCTCCTGATTATAAAGCGGCTCGTCCGCCCATCGATATAGAGCTGTTAGAGCAAATTCCTTATATCCATCGCTTGGTTACCGCGTTAGGTATTCCGCTGTTACGTATCGAGGGCGCAGAAGCTGATGATATCATCGGTACACTTGCCTATCGTGCAGTCGAGCAGGGTCATCACGTAGTTATCTCCACAGGCGATAAAGACATGATGCAGCTGGTCAATGACTGCGTCATCTTGGAAGATAACTTTACGGGTACAGTCATAGATACTCAAGCAGTTATCGACAAGTTCGGCATTAATCCTGAGCAGATGATTGATTTTCTGACCCTAATGGGTGATGCTTCTGATGGAATCAAAGGTGTGCCTGGCATCGGTAAAAAAACCGCAAAAGACTTACTTGTTGAGTATGGTGACATCGACAATATGTTAAAGCATATTGGCTTTATCAAAGGTCGCGGGGCGAAAGGCTTGATTGAACACGCAGAAGACATTCCGTTCAATGCAAAGCTGGCAACCATCGTCACCGATTTAAACATTGGTCAAGACTGGCAGGATTTAAAAATAAATACCGATCCTTGCGCTCATATTGACGAGCTACGCGCGCTATACAGTGAGCTTGAATTTAGAAATGAGCTGGCATCGCTTGATCACCCAAATCATCCAGCCAATGGTACGCACAGTGTTGCCCATAGTCAGGCTGATGCCGATTCACAAGCACAAATCGCTAAATCTCTACAGTCAAGCGCTATTGGTGATGTCTCAGACAGTAAAAGTCATGACAGAGCGTGGCATACTATTTTAGATGAGCCCGCCTTTGATAGCTTAGTTCAATTATTACAATCTGCGCCGCATTTCGTTATCGATACCGAAACGACAAGCGTCTACTGGCGTCAGGCTGAATTGGTAGGCTTGTCTTTTGCCGTACAAGCGCATGAAGCTTATTATATACCGCTCACCCATAGCTTAGAAGGCGATGCGTTAATAGCCAAGCAATTGGATCGCGATACCGTATTGATGCGTCTAAAACCTATTCTGGAAAACGCTAATATCGGCAAAATCGGTCAGCACCTAAAATATGATGCACATATTTTCAGTCATTATGATATCAACCTCTTAGGCAGTATTCACGACAAGCCCAACAACTGGGCAATGGATACCATGCTTGCCAGTTATGTAATTAATGCGGCGATTACCCGTCACGGTATGGATGATTTGGCACGGCATTATCTGCAAACGCAAACCATCAGCTTTGAGGATGTCGCTGGTAAAGGCGCTAAGCAAGTGAGTTTTGATCAAGTCGCCATTGATATTGCTAGCGACTATGCTTGTGAAGATGCCGATATCACTTATCAGTTGTTCGAGCTGTTTAGTCAAAAGCTTGCCGATGACGTTAATAACTATAAACTGCTCCATGAGCTTGAGATTCCAACCGCAGAGATACTTTGCCAAATGGAAGCAAATGGCATCTTAATTAGGCGTCCGTTTTTAAACGAGCTGTCTAAACGTTTTGATGAAGAAATCATTGCCCTAGAAAAACGCGCGTACGAAGTCGCTAGTGAGGAATTTAATCTGGGCTCTCCTAAGCAGCTTGGCGAGATGTTATTTGATAAGCTTGGCGTCGCTGGTGGTAAAAAAACCAAGACCGGTCAATACTCTACGGGTGAAGCCGTATTGTCAAAAATCGATCATCCTTTGGTCGATATCACCTTAGAATATCGCGGATTATCGAAGCTCAAAAGCACCTATACAGATGCCCTTGATAATGTGGCAGATGCCAAGACTGACCGCGTGCATACCAGCTATCATCAGGCATTGACCAGCACAGGGCGCTTATCTTCAACGGATCCTAATTTACAAAATATCCCTATTCGTACTGCTACCGGTCGCTTGATTCGTCAAGCCTTTATTGCCCCAAAAGGTCGCGTTATTTTAGCCGCCGATTACTCGCAAATTGAACTGCGTCTCATGGCGCATTTTTCAGGCGATAAAAATCTGACTCATGCCTTTAATGAAGGTCTTGATATTCATGCTGCTACGGCCGCGGAAGTACTTGGTAAGGATGTACCGAATGTCACCCCAACGGAGCGCCGTAATGCTAAAGCCATTAACTTTGGTCTGCTTTATGGTATGAGCGCCTTTGGACTTGCTAAGCAGCTACAGATGAGCCGTAGTGAGGCGCAAGACTACATCGATATGTACTTTGAGCGCTACCCTAGCGTCAAAGACTATATGATTAATACTCGTGCTAGCGCTTATGAGCATGGCTATGTCGAGACAATATTGGGTCGTAAGCTTTACACCCCTGATATTAATCATAGCAATCGCATGGTCAAACAAGGCGCTGAGAGAGCGGCGATTAACGCGCCTCTCCAAGGCTCTGCTGCTGACTTAATTAAGCTTGCGATGATTGCGGTCGATAAAGTATTGCCTAAAGAGCAAGCAAAAATGCTGCTACAAGTCCATGATGAACTGGTATTTGAAGTAGATATAGACAAGGTTGATGAGATTAGCCAATTAATTACTGATGCCATGCAAAATGTCTTGAGAACGACCGCGGTTGAAAAAGGTTGGAACGTCAACTTTGCTGTACCGTTATTAGTGGAGACAGACAGTGGGCAGAATTGGGATGAGGCACATTGATTCTTAAGGAAATTTTAAGTAGGTTTAATGTTGTTCGAGACAATTGACTCTCATAGCGTAAACTAAAAAAACAGTCGCGTATGATAGTTGTCGGTATAATGAACCTATCTTATTTTTTCACAAATTATCTTTTAGTCTAAAGTGAGCCTCCACGCTCACTTTTTTTATTCTAAAAATCAGGAGCGCTTATTTTGGCTGCAGATGGCATTATCGAAATCCCCGGCATTATCCTACTGATAGCCTGTATATTACGTTGCGTGCAATACGTGATACAGAGTAAGAGCAAGCAAGGTCTCTATTTTTGGCTGGCATCATTATTGACGTTTTTTGTGGTGATTCGTCGTGAATTAAATTATTTACCTGAGTTTTTCATTGCGAGTGACTTTTCACTGTTAAACCATGCTTATGACTGGTGGGAAGATGCGGTTCTACTTACTATTTATCTACTTATTGTTGGTTTATTAGCGTATACATGGCGTTATTTGTGGGCGGTACTAAAATCGGTGCCTGTGTCTGTATATTTTATAATAGTGGGTCTAGCATTATTTGCATATATGGGCGAAAACGCGATTATGATTTCTCAAAATTTTGGAGAAATCATTGAAGAAATGGCAGAAACCGGTGTTTATGCGATTGCTTTGATATATCTATGGCAGCTTAAGCCTCTGGCGTTTGAAGCGCTTCTATCACATAAGCCCTACTCATCCTGTAAAGTGTAGCCAGTAGCACCCTTTGATGCGCTTTATCCATAGTAAAATTAGTACTATAGTCGATTAAATTTAAAACCGATATATCATCAGCACTACAATATGCAAACGGCTACCAATATTTGGTGGCCGTTTTTTTAACGGTTAAATAAACAGTTTTCTTACATATTTTTAACATCCTGTGACACCTTAGTACTAGAGGCAATGAAGATAAGCGAACAAAATAGCTATACGACTACCTCTTAAACTCTACTATGTTTATTAATTATAAAAATCAAGGAAAATAGCATGGAACACTCAAAAACCCCATTACCAGAAGAGATGACTCACATCGAAGGCGATGAAAATCTTGATGATGATACCAATGACAGTACCAGTGATGACGAGCAAGGTAATCAACAGGTTGATTTAGACAATCCTATGTTGCATGTTGTCGATGATGATGACTTTGACGATGATGCAGGATTTAATAACTCGCAAGTCGGAAGTGATGCAACCCAAGGTCTCACACCCGTACATCATCAAAACATATATGAATCGCGCATCGATGAGCTGCTGGTCGAAGAAAATCTAGATGATAGCCACTACCCCAATATTGCTGACATCGCTGACAGCGACGCGGCCAAATTAAGCCATGACAATGATTTTTAAAGTACTACCTTTAGAAAATTATTGATAAAAAAACACCGAACATGAAGTTCGGTGTTTTTTGCTGCTCTATCTAATATCCGCATAGTGCTTTAGATTCATTGCTTTAAATTCTCTGCCCAGCCATCTAGCGTCCCCGCGCAACCTTGTCCC
>NZ_DATIRM010000380.1:0-4737 GCF_035469765.1 Psychrobacter sp. | reverse complement strand
ATGGACGATGGGACTATATAAAATGTCCTTTGGCGACCATTTTTTTAGTCATACCTTAGTATCGATGCTACTGGCATGGACGATAACTTGTGGATTGGCAATGGTTTTCTTTGTTAGAACGAATATAAACGAAGAATGAATTTCTCAATTTAACCATATTATAAAATGATGGCGATAGCTATACATCAAACCACTCTATTTACACCAACCGCCTTTCTAACCGAATGACATATTATTCTCTATAAATGTCATGACACATCACTCGCTGCTTGACTGTTTAATTTTTTAGCTTCCTAACCTAAGCTCACCTTAAGATTTGTTTGTTGTAATAACCATAAGACAGACGATGCTACATCTAATCTGCTTATGATACCTCGCTTAGCTTTCGTTTCTAGTAGCAGGATATCGTCAACAAACAAGCAACCGATTTATTAAGGGAGTAACAACCATGCGCCAACAAGACATGATTGATGTGGTCGATGACTCTATTCTACACTCACCTAGCACCTCTAAAACTAGGCAAGTCAAAGTTTGGGATATTGTAGTGAGATTTACCCACTGGACAGTGGCAGCTGGTATTATGGCCAATCTACTCTTTACCGAAGACGGCAGCGACCTGCACACCTATGTAGGCTATACTGTTGTGGGGTTAGTGGTAATACGCTTACTTTGGGGTTTGGTAGGAACACGTTATGCGCGCTTTACGAACTTCTTCCCAACATCGACACGCATTAAAAATCACATATCAGCTTTAAGTGTTCAACGCGTTGATGAGCAGCACCTCGGTCATAACCCATTAGCAGCTATTATGATGCTATCGTTATGGGCAGTGATTATAGGATTAGGTATAACTGGTTATCTGATGGAATCCACCATTTTTAGCAATATAGAGCTGCTTGGTAATAAAGATTTTCTTGAAGAAGTACATGAATTATTAGCCAACAGTCTATATCTACTCGTTCCTCTACATATCGTCGCTGCGATTGCCATGAGCTATTGGCAACGACAGAACCTTATTAAATCAATGATAACTGGTAAGAAAAGGGTGACAGACAAGCCTTCTACTATGGATTAAATAGAGCGGTGTAATAAACATGGCACGCATATTATTAATAGAAGACGATAGCACCATTGCTGAAGGCATAATTCTCGGCTTAAAAAGTCACGGCATGATGGTCGATTGGTTTAGTGATGCCAAACAAGGTGAAATGGCGCTGCAAGAGGGTATGTTTGATGCGGTACTGCTTGATTTGACCTTGCCAAAAGGTGATGGTATGACTGTGTTACAAAACTGGCGAGCAAAACAGATAGATACGCCAGTATTGATTATCACGGCTCGCGATGCGATTGCCAATCGTGTGGCTGGACTCAATGCTGGCGCTGATGATTATTTGGTTAAGCCGTTTGCCTTAGATGAGGTCATCGCCCGTCTGCAAGCATTGATACGACGCAGTCAAGGACGTAGTCAGCCTGAAATCCGTTATGGTGAGGTCGCCTATCAACCTCACCATCAGCAAGTCTCTTATCAAGGTCAAATCGTTGAATTAACCATTAAGGAAGTGGCCATATTAGAGCAAATGCTGACCCATCCTAAGCAAGTTCATAGCCGAGCGAGTTTAGAAGACAAGCTATATGGCTGGCAACAAGATATCGAAAGTAACGCCATTGAAGTACATATCCATCATTTGCGTAAAAAACTGGGCAATGATTTTATCTTAACCAAACGCGGTATCGGCTATTATCTCAATCCAGCTTATAATAATCACTAACCATTCACATATCCACGTTTAGCTTATCCACTCTACTTCTTAATGTGTGAGCCTATGAAAAGCATCCAGCAACGGCTATTAATATCTCTATTGATTGGTCTACCCCTGCTTTGGGTACTCACCTCTAGCTTTATTGCATGGCGGCTTTGGCATGAAATCAATGAGATAAATGATACGCAAATTACTCAAGTCGCCCGTTACTTAATAGGTATCACTCCTAAAGAAAATAGCTATGAAGCTGATGACGATAAAGACAATCATGAGCAAGACGAAAGTGGAAATAAAAGTAAATATACTGCTAAAATCTATAATCTAAAAAGTAAGCAGCTATCAGGTGATCTTGGTGAGGCTGAAGATGACCATATGGGCTTTGCCATTTGGGATAGAAAAGGACGCCTATTGATGGCTGATGAAAATGGTCAGTCATTTGCTTTTTTGCCAGATCAACGTGGGTTTTTAGAAGAGCAGGACTCTGCCTATCAGCGCCTTAACCCTTTTAGTAAGCGCTGGCGTTTATTTTATGTTCATGATGACAATGACGATAAGCATGAAGGTCGGGTGATTGCCGTCGGTCAAAACCTTAAATCTCGCCAAGAGATGATTATTAATGCCATGTCGGTACAAATACTGCCAATGTTAATTGGGCTATTTGCGTTTATGGGTTTGGTAATTTGGTTGATTCGACGCGGGTTTATGCCGTTAACTCAGATAAGCGAGGAGCTTGAGCAGCGTCAACCACAAGACGATAGGCCTATCACTGCCGACGTACCGAAAGAAATTCAGCCTTTGGTGAAAGCATTGAATATTTTATTTGTGAAAGTCGCGGATACACTAGCACGTGAGCAACGTTTTACAGCCGATGCATCGCATGAGCTCAGAAGCCCGCTGGCGGCATTAAAACTACAAGCTGATTTATTGCAGCAGCAGATATTGCAATTGTCCGGTACAGAAGACGATAATCAGCTGTTCTATCATGCCCAGAAAATTAGCGATGGTATTGAACGTGCGACTCATTTAGTCGATCAGCTACTGATTTTAGCTAAAATAGAGCCGCAACAACAATTGCCCCCTGAGCAATTAGAAAGTCCGGACTGGCTGCTGCTTACGGATATTGTGCTGAGTGATGTTAACCGTCTCGCTCGTGAAAAGCACATTCAATTAAAACGCACTATACAGTGTGATAACCCTGCCGATATTTTACCCATTCTTATCAATCCAATCTTATTTAAACTGTTAATCCGTAACCTGTTAGACAATGCGATTCGCTACTGTCCTGACGGCTCTTTGATTGAGCTTCAGTTAGATAGCAATGCGATTAGAGTGGTGGATAATGGCTTGGGTGTAGAGCCAGAACAACTAGTTCGGTTAAGTGAGCGCTTCTATCGTCCAGCAGGTCAAAACCAATTAGGTAGCGGTCTTGGGCTATCAATCGCTAATCGAATAGCAGAGCTTCACGGTCTCACCTTAGATTTTACCAACCGCTCCCAACCAGAGAAAGGCTTTATCGTAACGGTAAGCAATAAAAAATAACTATAAAAAATTAAACGGTACTGTCTTAAGCTTGAGTTAATATTCACCCCGTATGCTAGTTGTATTCCCTAATAATATATATGGAGTACATCCTATGAGCCTACCTCTATTAAAACCATTATTATTGACTGTCGGTGCGACCGCATTGGTATTCTTTGGTGGTGTCATCGCTTTATCCACCCAGTCGCCTAACGCTGATAACGTTCTATCAGTGTCAAACCCCATCACGCAACTTCAACCTGCCCAGCCATCATCCCTTGCTGCCCTCAGCGCTGCGCAAGCAACTGCGCTTGCCAAACAAGACGCGCCTAATGCGATATTGCAAGCGACCCCAGAACTTATTAACTATAACGGAACAGCTGCTTATGAGGTGCTATTAGATAGTGGCACTATTTATGTTGATGCTAATTTTGGTGCAATCCTAAATCCAGTCGCTACCAACAACGTTTATGTTGAGAATGATGACGATCATGATGAGGATCATGATGAGGATAAACACCGCAGCAAAAAACAAGACAGCAAACGTTATAAAGAGAGTGAGCGTTTAATCGCTACGAGCTATCAGCAACATGATGAGGATGAGTACGATGACTAATACCAAATCACATCAGTCTAAAGCCCTTAATACAGCCGCTAGTAAAACTGCTAAAAAAGTGGATCCTTTTGCCTCTCTTAAAAGTAGCATTATGATTGTCTCGATTGCAGGCACTATGGCGGGATGGCTAGTGCTACTCAACCAAGAGACAGACAGTCAGCCTGTTAATACTGCTGTCTTAAGTACTGCTATTTCTGGGAATAGTGAGATAGCTATTGAACCAACGCCCATTGTTGATATCAGCCAGTTGCGACAGGTCAATGAAATAGCGCCTGTTGAAGCAATAAAGGTTGTCGCCCGTACACGTTCTTCTCAATAAATGAGAAAACATGTACGGTTATTGAACTTAGGTTTTTTGGTAAAGGAGACAACGAATGAAAACAAATACGACCAATAAACATAAGGCGGAACTGGAAACTATTCAACTATTCGCGATGGGTTGCCACATTCAAGTCAGCTTAAATATGACAAGGCTGAGCACTCAGTATTCACAGATAGCGATAGACCAACAAGTTGCTATTCTGGCGAGCGATATTCAGCAGCGCATAGCGCACTGGGAACAAGTATTCAGTCGTTTTGATGACACCAGTGAGCTGATGAGACTTAATAACCATACCAACCAATGGATTAAAGTGAGCCCAGAGTTATGCGAGGTTTTACAGCATGCCATTCACTTTGTCTCAAAGACTCAAGGCTTGGTAACCCCGACCTTACTTAAAGATCTTTGGACAGCTGGCTATAGGCATTCGTTTGAGACTTTGCCCAAAATATCTATGCCACCCTTGCCTGTTATTAGTTCAAACTCAAACGTTAACTTAAATACCAATACAAATTTACAGGATA
>NZ_DATIRM010000379.1:0-10272 GCF_035469765.1 Psychrobacter sp. | reverse complement strand
ACGTACTTCAGCTCATACCATACTGATAAGCATAAAAAAACGGCGTGAAACTATTCCACGCCGTTTTTAGAAAAATCTATTTTATCGATATTAACAAGCAAGTTCCAACTGGCTGCGCAAAAAATCTAAAATGCTGCCTGATTAAGGCATATTTTGTTTTAACGACCACTTGTACTACTGTCGTCAAATTAACGACGTAGACCTAACTGGCTAATAAGGGTGGTATAGCGACCAAGATCTTTACTTTTTAGGTAATCAAGCAGTTTACGACGGGTGTTAACCATACGGATAAGACCGCGACGGCTATGATGATCCGCTTTATGTGCTTTGAAATGGTTTTGTAAATCGTTGATACGGGCACTTAACAAAGCTACTTGAACTTCTGGTGAACCTGTATCGTTTTCACCACGTTGGTATTGAGCAATGATTTGTTCGCGATCGGCATTAGTTAGCATAAATCTCTCCGGCAATGCTAAGAGCGCCAAGATAATCTTAAAATTTAAGTATCGAGGAGCAATAGAATAGTCAATAAAATAGCCTGTACGTCATTCAGGACAACCCTGCATTACTAGAGTTGACCTAGTGTACGACAAGCTTAGTGAGTCAAAACTGTCATTTAAAACTGTTTAGGATAATCTAAACCGTCTTTAAATATGACGCCAATTATAACAAAAAACTGCTGAGCTAACAGCAGTTTTTTGTTATGGCTTTATGAATATGTGATTATTAGTGAGTAAATAGTTATTACCCATCAAAAAATAAACACGTAACTATAGATACTAGCCTTATAATCTAAGACTTATTATTTTTTTGCACATCATCTTTACTAGCCGTACCGCCTAGCTCATCGTCTGCTAAAGGCGCAGTCGTAGCTTCAGCCAAGCTATCAGGAGTCGCATCTTCACTAGGATTGATATCTTCCCAGAGGTGCTCTATTTCTTGTTCTTGCTCATCCATATTATTTGTTGAATTGCTCATGTTAGCTCCTATATTATTATTTTTTGAACTATCTACCTTTGTATTTATTGATAATAAAATGCAAAGGCTATAAGAAAATACGTTGGTGTCACCCTGCTATGAATGACACATTGGGTATGCTACTTGTCTTCTTTAGCATTTTCTAAATTATCTGCAAGACGTTCTGCTGCTGCGTCACTATCTTCGGTATGATTGTTCTCAGTCTGACTTTTAAGAGCTGCTTTTGCTGAGTCAGAACGTTGTTGCTCAAATTTGGTATCGTTTGGATTAGGCTGTGTCATCGTGTTATATCCTTATAGATAATGAATAAAAATTACTCTAATTTAAAACGATTGGAACTTATGTTAAAGCTTTGTCAATCGCTACGAGAAAACTATCAGTATCATCTAGGTTGTTTCATATGAGAAAATTATCATCCTGCTTATTTCCTATTTTATTGGCTAATTTTTATAGTTATAAAATCAACTTATATTAGTTAATGTCTTGTTATTTTTATTTAGTTTTTTTGCCCAGATTTATCGTTATTATTGTATCCAACAAAATTTATAGTAAATCAATTTTGTATTATTATCACCCTTTCTTGTATTTTACTTTCTTATTCTGCTTTTCATCCCTGTCGTGCTTTCCCTAACTGACTTAATCAAGATACAAAAAAAGCAGGTTTCACTATAGGTGAAACCTGCAATAAAATGTGACGATATGTGATTTATGTGGATTCTTAGTAAATTTTACGACTTTTGAGTTATAAAGGCTCCTAGATTCACTTGGTCGACTTATAGCTGAATCAGTTTTTTAGGTTGCAATCGACCATTTAAGCTCACTGCCCCCAGCCCAATAAATGTGCCCTGCTCATCGATAAGACGAATATCTACTGGTATTTCATGTACCAATTGCTGCTCTTTATCATCGTTAGCATCTTCAATATTTTGATTACTAGCAGTGCTTTTATTGTCGGTAGATAAATGCTGATCGATTGCTGCTGTAATATAATTCTGCAAATCATCAGTCAACTGATCGATAACATTCAAGCGTTGACCCATTTGTACACGCTCGCACTGCTCTGACGATAGTGTCAGCTCAGCATTAATATCAATGCACGCATCTACTGGCAATAAATATGTCTGACGTTGTTGCAATGTCAACGCTTCTAAATCTGCTAGCGCAATTGTCTCATCGATTTTGAAGTCACCTACTTGTAGACGGCGCAATGCCGTTAAATGTCCAAGTGTACCCATCGCTTTAGCAATATCTTCTGCCAATACACGCACATAAGTGCCTTTTGAACAGGTTACTGTTAACTGGATTTTCTGCTCATCGATTGCTTTTAACTCAATGGCTTTAAGGATAATGTCTCTTGGCGGGCGGTCTACTTCTATACCAGCACGAGCATATTCATAGAGTTTTTTGCCATCTTTTTTTAAGGCAGAATACATCGGTGGAATTTGCTGCTGGGCACCTAAAAACTGCTGGGCGACTTTGTCTAACATTGCATCATCAAACGCTGGAATCGGTGCCTCAGCAGTGATTTTCCCATCGGCATCACCAGTATCAGTTTGACTGCCAAGTAAAATAGTCGCTTGATAGGATTTGTCCGCATCAAGCTGATAGTGACTGAACTTAGTCGCTTCACCCAAACAGATAGGCAACAATCCTGTTGCCATCGGATCGAGTGTTCCGGTATGACCTGCTTTTTTGCTGTCATGGTTAGGCGATTTAAATAAATATTTTACCTTTGAGACCACTTGCTGAGAAGTCATACCGTGAGGCTTATCAACTAAAATAACACCCGAAACTTTAATCTTGTTAGGGTGATTACTAGACTTTTTATCCGCTTGCGTAGATGCGATAGACATAATGGCTTTTACCCTTCTACTCTTCGTTTTCTTGCTCGTCAGACTCATTTTCTTCAGTTTTAATAACCGCTTTACTGATTAAATCCATCATGTAATTACCACGAGCAGTCACTTCATCATAATGAAAGCGCAAACGCGGTGTTGTGCGAGTCTTCAAGCTATGACTCAGCTCAGTACGCAAGAAGCCTGCTGCTTTATTCAGCACCTTGATGCTTTCTTCATGGTTTGACATGGTCATGGCATCATTGAGCTCAGGCTCCATAATGGTCACATACACATCAGCATAGCCCAAATCTGGGCTGACTTTAACACTAGATATAGTGACAAAACCTGTGAGACGTGGATCATTGACCGCGTCACGGATAAGGACAGCAAGCTCACGCTGAATCTGATCAGCTAAACGTTGTAAACGTTGGTTCATGTTATTACCTTGTTTTTAATATGGCTTATTTTTATTGATCAATATAATCATTTATTAATAAGTTTAACGACTAATATTTGTTAAAAAAGGCCTAGCAGGATGTACCTGTTAGGCCTAAGTACAGCTGAATATTTATAAGATAGTTAAGCCATCATGCCATGCGCAGTTAATAAAGCGAATTGCATGATGCACCATCCTAATTTTACCAGTGACTTTAGATAGTACGTGCGAACTCTTGAATCTCAAAGACTTCGATTTTATCACCAGCTTCTACATCGTAACCGCGGACGGCTAGACCACATTCCATACCGGTACGTACTTCATTAACGTCTTCTTTGTAGCGACGTAATGATTGCAATTGACCAGTAAAGATAACTTGGTCATTACGTAATACACGGATAGGTTTGTTGCGATAAATTGTACCCTCAACCACCATACAACCAGCAGCTGCACCAAACTTACTAGAGCGGAATACTTCACGAACGTCTGCAACACCCAAGATTTTCTCACGATGCTCTGGCGCAAGCATACCGCTCATAGCCGCTTTCACATCATCAATCAAACCATAAATAACACTGTAATAGCGAATATCCATGTTGGCTGCGTCCGCTTTACGGCGTGCGGTAGCGTCTGCACGAACGTTGAAGCCTAACAATACCGCCTCACTAGATTCTGCTAGCGTCACATCTGACTCAGAGATAGGACCAACGCCTGAGCTAATCACACGGACTTTAACTTCATCAGTTGATAACTCATTTAATGCGGCAAGTAATGCTTCAAGTGAACCACGAACATCGGTTTTTAGAACGATATTTAAGTATGAAACATTGCCCTGTTCCATCTGATCGAACATGCTCTCTAGACGCATCGCGTTTTGACGCTCAAGCTGACGCTCGCGCTCGCGATTCGTTCTAAAGTCGGCGACTTCACGAGCTTTTTTCTCATCTGTTAAGACTAAGAATTCACTACCAGCTGCTGGCGTTTCAGGTAACCCTAATATCTCTACAGGGATAGATGGTCCAGCAGATTGGATACGCTTGCCATGCTCATCAGTCATCGCACGTACTTTACCGTAATGTTCACCGGCTAAGACTAAATCGCCTTGTTTCAATGTACCTTTTTTGACAAGGACACTAACGACAGGACCACGACCCTTTTCAAGTCTTGACTCAATGACAACACCTTGAGCAGGACCATCTAATGGCGCTTCTAATTCCATTAGCTCAGCTTGTAAGCTAATAAGCTCTAGCAGCTCATCAATACCATCACCTGTTTTGGCTGAGATACGAGCCATAGGAGTATCGCCACCCCAATCTTCCGATACCACTTCTTTTGCAGTCAACTCGTTAAGAACGCGATCAGGATCAGCACTTGGCTTATCCATTTTGTTGATAGCAACAATCAGCGGCGTACCAGCAGCGCGGGCATGATCAATCGCTTCTTCAGTTTGCGGCATCATGCCATCATCAGCAGCAACGACCAATACAACGATATCCGTCGCTTGAGCACCACGTGAACGCATTGCACTAAAGGCGGCGTGACCTGGGGTATCAAGGAAAGTAATGACGCCACGTGATGTTTTCACATGATAAGCACCGATATGCTGGGTGATACCGCCCGCTTCACCCGTAGCTACTTTCGTTTCACGGATTTTATCTAGTAATGATGTCTTACCATGGTCAACGTGACCCATGATAGTGACCACTGGTGGACGCGTTTGTACATTACTGCTGCGCTCATCAACGGCATCTTTTAGATCGTCTTCAACCTTAGTATCACTAACTGGTACTGGATTGTGACCCATTTCTTCTACGATTAGACTAGCAGTTGCTTGATCAATCGTATCTGACTCACGGGCAATTTCGCCCATTTTCATGAGTAACTTAGTTACTTCACGAGCTTTCACTGCCATACGCTGTGCAAGATCTGAAACAGTAATTTGTTCACTGATTTCTACATCATAAACGATTTTTTCAACAGGCTTTTCGAATTTATGCTGTGAAGACTGGCTTGAACGTAAACCGTTTTTGCGGTTTTTAATTTCACGCTCGTCTTGATTCTTACGACGACCGCGACCACGGGCATTAGTGGTACTTGTACCGCGCTTGATTTCACGACGTTCTTTCTCAAACGATTCTTCTAATGCATCACCGACCAAACCTTCTGCCAATGGCTCATCTTTACGAACTTCAGTTGCTGGCTGATCGGTATATTGACCGGCCATTTTACGCATTTGCTCAAGCGTACGCTTTTGCGCTTCTTCAGCTTGAGTACGACGTGTTTCAGTTTCGATCTCGCGTAAACGAGCTTCTTCTTTTTCACGCACTTCACGAGCTTTACGCTCAACTGCCGTCTCAACTTTTGGTTTCGTCGCAGCAACTTTCTTCTTAGGTTGTTCTTTTGGCTTGACCTCAATAGTAGTCTTGCCGCCTTTTTTCACAACCACTGATGTTGAAATATCATCGTTCTTATCGTCTGACTTTTTGCTAGAGCCGAGGCTTGCACGCATTGCAGCTAAGGTAGCAGCTTGACGCTCTTCAGATTTTTTCTTAGTAGCAGCACGGTCTTCGGCATCTTTAGCAGCACGCGCTTGCGACTCAATCATCGCTTGCTCACGTGCAGCCAATTCTTCAGCCATTTTTTCTGGATCAGGCTTTTCGAATACTTTCTTTTTACGCACTTCAACATTGACGCTCTTAGATTTTCCCGAAGAGCCAGTCACGCGCGCAGTGCTAGTCGTCTTAGACTTCAGACTAATACGACGCTTTTCTTCCTGACCATGACTTTGCTTTAAATACGTCACCAACTTTTCCTGCTCAAGCTCGGTGACTAAGTCACCCTCTGCACGCGCAGGCAGTCCAGCATCTACCAGTTGCTGTTGTACAGCACTTGCGGTTTTGCTTACCATATCTGCCAGTTCTCTGACGGTCTTATCTGCCATTTATTATCACCTACTGTCTATTATTTGCTATATGTTCAATTCAGTTGTTGGCTACAAATGATTGGGGTAAGGCTGATATAGATGTTGCTCATACCAGCACTTTATTATCGATAGCATATCACCAAAAGACAGCGATATGCAGTTACCGCTTATTCATTGAACCAAGATTCCCGAGCTTTCATGATGAGTTTTCCTGCAGTTTCGCTATCTAAGTCTTCGATATCTTCTAAGTCGAAGACGGCTTGTTCTGCCAAGTCATCAACGGTAATGATGTCTTTTTGAGCCATTTTATAAGCCCAGCTGACCGTCATACCTTCAAGATCTTGTAGTTCTTGACTTGGCTCTTTCATGTTTTGTTGTTTGACCAATTCGTCGGCGATGACCACTTCTTTCGCACGCTCTTGAATCATATCAATCGCTTCATCATCTAAGCCTTCGATATCATAAAAGGTCTCGACGGGTACATAAGCCACTTCTTCAATACTGGTAAAACCAATATCGACCAGCGCTTGTGCTAGATCTTTATCCACCTCTAAACGTTCATAGAATAATTCGATAAAGGCTTTAGATTCGTTTGCTTGACGCTGCTGATACTCTTCTTCTAGCATCATATTGAGCTTATAGCCGGTTAGCTCAGAAGCTAAGCGTACGTTTTGACCTTGTGAACCAATCGCGCGCGCCAACTGATCGTTGGTGCTAAAGATAATATCAGCTGTCTTTGTATCTTCGTCTAAAATAATACTGCTTACGTCTGCTGGCTCCAAAGCGCTGATGATAAATTGGGCAGGATCATCTGACCAAACCACCACATCAATACGCTCGCCATCAAGCTCTTGCTGTACCGCTTGGATACGCGTACCGCGCATACCAATACAAGCGCCAACAGGATCGATACGATGATCGTTGGTCTTAACTGCTATTTTAGCACGAGTACCCGGCAAGCGAGCAACATTACGAATTTCGATAATTTGTTCTGCAATCTCAGGCACTTCTTTTTGCATCAATGCCGAGAGCATTTCAGGATGGGTACGCGATAGAAGCAATTGTGCGCCGCGGTTTTCACGGTTCACATGATACAAAATAGCATTGATACGCGATTTTGCACGCAGCTGCTCACGTGGCAACATCTGATCACGTGACAAATAACCTTCAGCATTGTCACCTAAATCAATAATATACCCATCACGGGTTTGTTTCTTGACTTCGCCATACATCATCTCGCCAACACGTGGCTCAAAAGCATCTGCTACTAAATTACGCTCAGCTTCACGAATTTTTTGGATGATAACTTGTTTGGCTTGAGTGGCAGCAATACGACCGAATTCGATCGACTCAATTTGCTCTTCTTTGATATCACCAATTGACCATTCGTCTTGATCAAGGTCAGTAATTGCAAGCTGACAAGCAGGCATTTCATGGTCTTCATCTGCAACCACTGTCCAATAACGATAAGTATCATAATCGCCTGTTGCACGGTCGATTGAGACCCGCACTTCTACTTCCGGCTGATCGGTATATACTTTTTTCTTAGTCGAGACTACCAAAGCATCTTCAATTGCTTCAAAGATGTCTTCAGGATTTAAGCCCTTCTCATTACTGACAGTTTCTACTACCGTTAAGATTTCACGACTCATGCTATACCTGTCCTATCATTTTTTAATTGACTTAAATTTTATAATTTGTGACTTACTCTATATTTTCACCATCAGCCATCTAAGCCATCAGACTAACTGCGTTTATACATAAAACGGTCTAATAGCGAATAGATTAAGCATCTTCATAAATTAAATTGGCTTTATCAATATTACTTAATGCAATCTCAAACTGCTCGCCATCAGTGGCTGTCAGCTTTAAAGAGATAGCATCGATATTATCTAAAGTACCAGTCGCTTTACGGCGCTTTTTATCACCTTCACCAATCGCTTGTATCAAGCGTAAGCTCACTGTCTGACCGACATAGGCATGCATCTGCTCATCTGAAAAGAAAGCGCGATCAAAACCAGGTGAAGATACTTCTAAAATAAACTCACCAGCGATCGGGTCATGAACTTCAAGAATACCGCTCACTTGATGGTTCACTGCTGCACAGTTTTCAATCGTTACCTGCTTATTCTGGGCTTGCTCTTCTGGCAATGCCTCAATATAAATACGTAACAAAGAGCGATTACCCTGCGGTGTAAACTCTATACCCCATAGTGCCACATCGCAAGCCGCGACGGCAGGGGCAATAATATTGGTCAATTCTGTAACTTTGGTCGAAAGCTTCATAATCTGTTTGTCTTTTCCTATTCTCTTATCTATCTTACTTAATAAATCATGCTGAAGTTTTTCTCCACCATTATTTAATAAGAACCTATCATTACGTAAACCACAGTGATTATTTTATGCTTAAAATATGAACACAAATGATATCTACTGGGTATTTATATCAGGGTAAGCCCAACAAAAATTAAGCTCAACCAAACCATGCTTTTATTATTTATAAAGCAGTACTATCGATAAAAGAGTGAGGTATAGAAGATAGTGTGCTTAAGAACCACCGTGCCATAAGGGGCAGGTGACGACAAGCTTCTATAAATAGTATCGCACTCTACAGACATAGAGCTTAACATAAGTAGGATAGATATCGCGATTACACAGACCGCCAGATACAAAAAAACCCACAAGCATAATGGTGGGCTAGTTGTTACTGACAAATTTAGTGTACAAAACATCAGTATAAAAAGTGGTAGCGGGGGCTGGATTTGAACCAACGACCTTCGGGTTATGAGCCCGACGAGCTACCAGACTGCTCCACCCCGCATCAATCTTGAATCCGTATTATAGGGAGGTTTGATATAAGTGTCAATCTTTATTTAAAAATAAATTAAATTAAAAATCTTATCTATTTACTAACCACGCACTTAATACGATACAACTTTAAAACTTGGTGCGATTGGGGGGACTTGAACCCCCACAGCTTGCGCCACCACCCCCTCAAGATGGCGTGTCTACCAATTCCACCACAATCGCATTATGCTCACTGCTCTATTCTCCATACCCATTATAGTTGACGCGTAAGGTAGGCATCAAGGGTCTAAGACTTGTAAAAACAGAAAAAGCATTGTAAATGTAACGCTTTCAAATAGCAAGGGCTGCCTACTTAAAAAAAGTAGAGTAACAGCAGCTACTGAGGATTTTGTGTTAAAGGGCGCGGCGTTTGTGGTGCTGAAACCGGTGCATCTAGACGAAACTGATCTTCTGCCTGCTTACGAGCATGAACCGCAAGGGTCATACTGGTGATAAAAAAGATAGCAGTTAATACAGCCGTCGCGCGTGTTAAGAAGTTGGCGGTTCCTGCTGCGCCAAATACCGTACCTGACGAGCCCGCACCAAAAGAAGCCCCTGCGTCTGCCCCTTTACCATGCTGTATCAAAATCAAGCCAATCATGGCAATCGCCACAATAATATGCAGGGCTAATATAAACGTAAACATGGTGGCCTCTTTTGCCGTGTAATGACGACTGATAACGAAAAATAAATCGTGTGGTTTAATAGTGATAAAGATGAATGGCAAATGACGCCAAACTGATGATATAAATAGGGCGTATTGTACACGATTGCAAGGGCACTGTTAAACCCACTTTTGCCAACTGATAAAGACATTTTGTGAATCAGAAATAAAATAAAGACTCACACCTTTATCCTATCTAGCAATGATCTATTACATACTACCTTTACTAAAAGCATTCGCAATCGCCAAAAAACTCTCTGCCTTTAGTGAAGCGCCGCCAACTAACGCACCATCAATCATAGCGTCAGCAGCAAAGCTATCGGCATTGTCAGCGTTGACACTACCGCCATACAAAACCGTCATGTTAGATAACGAATCGGCAAAACCTGCCAATGTTTGCTTGATATGTTGGTGGGTGGCACTGACTTCTGTCACTGTTGGCACTTTACCCGTACCGATTGCCCATACCGGCTCATAAGCAATGATTAAACGAGTCGATAATGCATCAATAAGTTCTGGCTGCTGGGCAATGAGCTCTTTGACTACCGCTAACTGGTTATCGATGACTGTCAGTGTTTGCTTGGCA
>NZ_DATIRM010000378.1:0-1932 GCF_035469765.1 Psychrobacter sp. | reverse complement strand
TTACTGGGCATTTTTGGCGCTACCAGCACGATATGAATGGTCATACTAACTCCGTAAATAGTTTGAGACTTATATAACAGGCGTAATCAAAAGTTACAGTTTACTGCCAATAATTACATTTTGATACTGTGCTCTATTTTTAACTTTGATTATGATGGCTATAACGGAAAACAAGATAATATAAAAACATTATCCTTGTATTCTGTAACCCCTCAGTGAAAGTTAAGCAAAGCTTTAATTTTCACTGTTATTACTTACATTACCCTGTCTTTTTTGAGGAAAATATTATGAAAAAATTGGTTATCGCATCTTTAGCTGCTATGTTTGTACTAACTGGTTGCAATACTTTTAAAGGTTTAGGTCAAGACGTATCAAGTGCTGGTGATGCTGTTAGTGGCAGCGCTCAAGAAGTACAAAACAAAATCTAAGCTTCAAACGCTTAAATTGTTTAAAAGGCTTATCATTTATGTGATAAGCCTTTTTTACTGAGCTTAAACCTCAGATTTAAGTCCTTTTTAAGTTCATCCGCTTGATAAACATACTCTGCTATAAAAACGCTCTTAATATTTGATTGAGATACCTTTTGCCAAGTTCCGTTGGCTGCAAGTGTTGAGGGTTGTCTATTAGTAACCCTTGATCGATTAATTGAGCAACTTGTACAGCAATGCTGTCATAGCTCAGTCCTGTACGTGCTGCAAATAATGACCACGCTACACCATCATGCAAACGTAAGGCATTGAGCATAAACTCACTGACCAATTCCTCTTTGTCAATGGCTTGCCAGCCAACCATTTTTGGCGCTTGTGTGAATGCTTTATCTTGCTGACTAGCATACTGATGTTCCATATAGTCCTTTGGCATACGAGATTTACTAAAGCGATAGATATCTGCTTGAGTGTTTTCGTTATCCATACTCCAGACATCAGCAGTCATCTCATTGCTTATATTTTGCCCGATAATATCTTTTCCGACAGTCACTTTGCCGTGAGCGCCCGCCCCGATTGCTAGATAGTCACCAAACTGCCAATAATTGACATTATGACGACAAGACTTATCTGCTGCTCCTGACCATGCGGATACCTCATAATTGTGATAACCCAAATTTTGCAGTAATGTCTGACCAGCTTGTTCGATATCTGCCAAACGATCTTCATCAGGTAAAATCGGTTGACTGCGATAAAAGACAGTATTTGGCTCAATGGTCAGCTGATACCAAGAGATGTGCGTCGCTCCAGCATTGTGTGCCGTTTGGATATCCTCAAGCGCCTCATCCATGGTTTGTTCTGGTAATCCATGCATCAAATCCACATTAACGCGCTCAAAGCCTGCCACGCGTGCCGCTTTAATCGCAGATAGCGCTTGGCTAGGATTGTGAATACGCCCAAGCGTGGTTAGTTGTGCAGCAGAAAAGCTCTGCACACCTATCGACAGGCGATTGATGCCTACTGCTAAATACTCAGAAAATGGCGCATGCTCAAGGGTGCCCGGATTTGCCTCCATCGTCACTTCAATGTCATTTGCAAATCTAAAAATCTCACGCAACTTGGTAAATAAACGCTGATACTGTGCAATTGGCAATAGTGAGGGTGTGCCGCCGCCAATAAATATGGAGCTAACTTCACGCCCTTGGGTTAATATCTGCTGCATAGCGGCATCATGCAACAGCGTATCTACATATTCATCATACATAGACAGCTGACTATCAACCGGTAACTCATGCGAATTAAAATCACAGTAAGGGCATTTTTTGACACACCACGGGATATGGATATATAACGCCAGTGGAATGTCTGTCACCTCTATTGCACTCTCACTCTTATGAGCATCATCAAAAGCGTTTGCATGATCAGATGGGTAGTTAGATTTGATATTTGACATAAGCGGACTTATCTATAAAGAGGACTCTGCCATCAATAGCAGAAAATACCGTTA
>NZ_DATIRM010000377.1:0-4941 GCF_035469765.1 Psychrobacter sp. | reverse complement strand
ATACACTGCACCTGAATCGCGCATGACTTGCTTGATAAAAGAGTGTCCAGACTTGCTGATGACGGCCTTGCCATCATGTTCTTTAATAACTGCCTCAGTATTGTAAATGACACGTGGGTCATAGACGATCGACTCATTTGGATACTTATTTAAGAATGCTTGCGCGAGCATACCGACAATGTAACTACCATCAATAAAATCACCATGCTCATCGAATAAAAAGCAACGATCAAAGTCCCCATCAAAGGCAATACCAAGATCGGCGTTGTTTTCTAACACAGCTTGCTGAGTGGCGACTCTGTTGGCTTCAATCATAGGATTGGGAATGCCATTTGGGAAACTGCCATCAGGCGTATGATGCAGTTTAATGACTTCAATCGGCGCGCCAGCTTGTGCAAGCTTATCGATTAATAAGTCAACGACAGGACCTGCGCTGCCATTACCTGAATTAATCACCAGTTTTAATGGCTTTAATTTATTGGTATCGATGAAAGTCATCACATGGTCGATATAGGCGCTTTTATCCGTTAGTAGTTGCAATTTACCTAGTATATTTTCAGTGGTAAATTGTCCAGATTCTGCCAAAGCTTGAATCTCTGCCAAACCATCATCAGCGCTAATCGGTTTTGAATGTTCCTTTACCAGTTTTAAGCCATTATAATTAATAGGATTGTGACTGGCGGTGACTTCGATACCGCCCAACGCTTGATAGTAGCTGGTAGCAAAGTAAACCTCTTCCGTACCTGTCATACCCAAATCAATCACGTCGACGCCGGCGTCTAGCATACCCTTGATGGCGGCTTGTTTTAACTGCTCACTTGAATGACGGATATCGCTACCAATAACGATAGCTGGCTTTAAGTTTTGTAGTTCGGTAGTGGCATCATCTGCGTTATAACGCTGGAATAAAATCTGTGCAAAGGCACGTCCGATACGGTAAGCAATGTCTTCGTCTAGATTGACCCCAAGCTCACCGCGGATATCGTACGCTTTAAACGAATTGATAATAATAGGATTAAATTCAGTGGCTGGCTGATAGCCAACAGTCGCAGAAGTGGACATAATAATAAGGTTCCTTGCGCGCAAGCAGTTAGAAATGATTCAGTAATGACAGGATTATAAGCCAATCAGCGTTCAATGATACACTAACTACTAAATGAGTAGGTCGTAGATATGGCACTCTATTATGCGGTGACTATTCGACTCAATGACCAACAAAAAATATAAGAGCATTTTTATGAGTATTCTAAAAAACCGAGTTTCAGTACCTGAGCCTGTACAAGGAACACCAGCTGCCAGTGGTGAGTTGGACGATTTATTGGCATTGATGGCGCGCCTGCGTAGCGATTGTCCTTGGGATAAAAAACAAAGCAATCACAGCCTTATTCCTTACGCAATTGAGGAGGCTTATGAGCTAGGTGAGGCGGTACAAAGCGATGATGATGAGGATATCAAAGGAGAGCTTGGAGATGTGCTACTGCAAGTAGTGTTCCATTGTCAGCTGTATGCTGAGCAAGGGCGTTTTGATATCGGTGACGTTATTACTACTTTACAAGAAAAGCTAATTCGTCGTCATCCGCATGTATTTGAGGCAGAAATGCTTAAAGATGATGCTGCGGTGAAAGTACGTTGGGATGAAATCAAGGCGGAAGAACAGCAAGTACGCGAAGCGCGTGGTAAGCCCAAACGTCGTTTAGACAATACCAAAGCAGGCAGCGCACTCATGCAAGCGCAGGATGTACAAAAGCAGGCGTCAAAACTGGGTTTTGACTGGGAAGGTATAAGCGGTGCCTTTGATAAGCTTGATGAAGAAATAGGTGAGCTAAGGGCTGAGATTGTAGATAAGTCAAAAGATGCTGCTAAATATAACATAAGCAAAGCCAATATTAATGACATTGAAAAAGAGCTTGGTGATTGTATGTTTGCACTGGTTAATGTGGCACGCAAATTGAACCTTGATGCCGAAACAGCAACATTGACTTGTGTGCATAAGTTTAAATCGCGTTTTGGCTATATTGAAGACCAATTAGCCGCTGCTGGCAAGCGTTTAGAAGACAGTAATATTGATGAGATGGATGCGTTATGGGAAGCGGCGAAACAATATGAACGCGACTAATAACTACTCGTTTACTCAACGGGCATTAATTAAATGGCCGGTCGCTAACTTGCTTAAAAAAGTGGTCAGCTTTTTAATGGTTCTATGTTCTATGCTATCTAATCCTGTCCTTGCAGCACCTTGTTTTGATAATGCTCAAAGTGCTTATAACTACCTACTGGCGCAAGAGACAGCGCAAACCCAAGCACGCAATCAGTCAATCATTAATATCAATCGGGCGACAGAAGGTGAGCTGACGTTACTACATGGTGTTGGCAGCAATAAAGCGCAAGCGATTATCCTATATCGTGAGATGTTTGGTGGCTTTAAAACGGTTGATGAATTGACAAAGGTAAAAGGCATTGGTGCAAAAACGGTTGAGAAAAATCGTGGACGTTTAATCGTGCAAGATTAATCACGTTATTTTTCTTTAATTAACCCTAATATTGACAAAATAGCATGTAAGTAAATGTCTAAATACACCCACCATGGCCAAAATTTGTTAAACTAGCAGATACATCCGCCTGATTGACGCTGTGTCCGTCAGGGTGGTTAAGAATAAAGGCAAGGAGTAGATGCATGGCCGAGCGTGCCGCCAAGCAGTTAGAACTGAATAAATCTGAATTACCCAATTCCATTACCGAAGTGATTGCAACCCTAACCCGAGCTGGGTTTGACGCCTATATCGTCGGTGGCGGTGTGCGTGATACCTTGCTAGGCCTGCGTCCAAAAGACTTTGATGCAGTCACTGATGCTAAGCCCCATGAGATTAAAGACGTCTTTGGTAAGCGCTGCCGTATTATCGGTCGCCGTTTTCAGTTGGCGCATGTGTACTCTGGGCGTGAGCTTATCGAAGTAGCCACCTTCCGTGGTCCACCAATTAATGATTCTAATACCAATCAAGACGGTATGATTCTGCGCGACAATGTCTGGGGCGATATCAAGCAAGACTTTGCCCGTCGTGACTTTTCTATCAACGCCCTTTATTATCAACCACTCAAAGGGGTGGTTCATGATTTTTGCGGTGCGCTTGAAGATATTGATAATAAGATCATTCGCCTATTAGGCAATGCACCGATTCGTATCGAAGAAGATCCGGTCAGATTGCTGCGCGCCTTGCGTTTCAAAGCCAAATTGGGCTTTGACTTTGATAGCGAATTAGCAGCACAGTTCCATGATGGCAATTGGTCATTACTTGAGCAAATTTCTCCGCATCGTCTTTATGATGAAACGCAAAAGATGTTTACCGGTGGTTACTTAGTACCCTTGCTGCCGTTATTGTTTGAATCAGGGGCGATTGATAGCCTTATTATTTATCCGCCTGCTGAGCCGAGCGCGCTTGTACAGCAAGTAGCTATCAATACGGATAAACGTATTGGCGCTGGCAAAAGTATCAATCCGGCATTCTTTTATGCGGCGTTGCTGTGGGAAAATTATCTCCATCAATTAGAAAAAGCCAAAAAGCGCAATATGCCTTTTGCTGATGCGCAAATGCATGCGGCGAGTAAAGTCATCGACCGTCAGCGTACCAAGACCGCCATCCCGAAATTTGCTGAACAATTTATCCGTGATATTTGGATATTGCAGCCAAAATTAGCCGCGCCGCGTAGCAAGCAGATTGTTCAGCTCTCTGAGCATCCACGTTTCCGCGCCGGTTTTGATTTCTTGCTATTGCGCGAGCAGTGCGGCGATGCTGAACATCCACTATCAGAATCGACCAATGGTATGGGCGAGTGGTGGCAGACCTATCAAACCTTGAGTGAGCAGCAACAAGATCAAGCGATTGATGACTTTGATGAAAATATCCGTCGCGGTGCTTATAAGCGAGGTCGTGGACGCAATCGCCAAAAGCCGCAGCACGCAAGTGATAATGCTAAGCTCAATCAATTAGATAATGATTATCAAGACAAAACGTTGAGCAATGCAAAAACCGCAGTGGTCAACGATGCCTCAAACGTGCCATCACGCCGTCGCCGTGCTAGTCAGCATACTTCTGCTAATAGTAAAGGCAAGGGGTATAGTGCAGCGCAAGTGACACAAGATAATCATGAGTTGGCACAGTTGCAGCAGTTGTCTTTGGCTAGCCATAATGGTAGTAATCAGCAACAGACGTCAAAACCTGCGCCACTGTTTGTTATTGAACATGGCAACATTGTACCGCCTCTGAAAAAGCAGCTATCCGCCGCAGATAACTTCGTGTCTAAAGCGACGCAAAAAGCGACTACTCAAAAAGTAGCTGCCGAAAAATCGTCTACAGAGAATCAAACAAGTAAGCAACAGGCAAAAGCTGTTGCTGTGAAAGTGGATGATTCAAAGGCTACCTCAGGTACTAATATACCGACAGAGTCGACTTCGAATAATACGCGTACAGGCGCTTATGCAGATCGTACTATTGCGCAGTCACCTGCACTAATCAGTATGAATAATGAGCCGATACCGCATAAGCGCCATCGTCGTCAGCCTACTATTATTGACAATGCTAGCGTGGCAGCAAAAGTCAGATCCACTAAAAAAGCAGCGAAAATAGACATTAATAGCAACGAGAAGCCAGCGGACAAGTATACAAAAAAAGCACCTAAACCAGCTATTCATTCTACTGATAACGCTGTTGCTAAAGCACCAGAATCTGTTAAAGCATCAAGTGCTAAGTCTGATAAAAGTGCTCAGATTGCTAACAAACAGATTGCCAATAAACAAGAAACTAGTAATCAAAACATGAGCAGCCAGATAGATGCTAACAAGATTGCTATCAGTAATGCGAATGCTAATAAAGGACCTGTACCATCGAAACGACGTCGTCGTCAGCCAAGTACTGGTGATATGTAACATTAGTCATGGCTACAAAG
>NZ_DATIRM010000376.1:0-3048 GCF_035469765.1 Psychrobacter sp. | reverse complement strand
GAACCTGTTGTTGAGCCTAGAGTAAATGATTCTCAATTATTAACTCAGATTGATGACCCGCGTATCCTGTTGCGCTGTCCGCCACAAGATTTGATAGGTGAGTGGACACCTGAAAAATGGGATTACTGGTTGCAAACGGTACGTGAGGCTGGTGATTTGGCGCAGGATGAATTGGCACTTGCGCGTCAGGGTATGATGACAGGTAGCTGCAATGATAAAGCAGTCTTTGTCACAGCAGTGGATAGTAAGCATTTGCAGGCGACATTCGAGCAGCTAGCAGCAAAGATGCAGCTAGAGTTTCCTGATGCAACTATTAGCCTACAAATTGATAGCAGTATCATGCAGGCTGATGATAAAACGCCTGAGCGCCGTCAACAAAAACGCCTCATTGAAGCAAAGACAGTAGCAGAGTCAAAGCTACTTAATACGCCAGTCATGCAATACTTGACTGAACGCGGTGAAGGGAAGATGGGCAAAGTTCAGTTATATTAAACAGTCATTAATTTATTGAGTGCTGCATGACATAAAGTAGAGTGTCATCAAAGCCATTTTATTTATTAGAGTATCAAGGCGATATTGATTTATCACCTTGATATTTTTACTTTTATTGGTTGGTAAAGATTTATGTCTCACTATAAAACTAAGATTAAAAAACTGTAAGATTGATTATAATCGGCTATAATGGTTAAGTTATATTAACAACTAAAAAGCAGCTTGGATGAAAATATGTTAGATAATTTACGTGGTATGGCTGTGTTTGCCAGTGTGGTTGGACACGGCTCTTTTAGTGGTTCGGCTCGTGAACTGGGTATTACCACCAGTGCCGTCAGTCAACAAATACGCTCTTTGGAGAACGAATTGGGTGTAGTGTTATTACATCGCTCAACTCGTAAGCTAAGCTTAACAGAAGCGGGTGCTAGCTTTTATGAAGCGGCAAAGGACGTAGTAAGTGCCGCTGAACAAGGGCGTATAAAGGTCAATCAATTACGTGATGAGCTCGCCGGTAGTTTGCGTATTGCAACGACGCCAGAGCTTGGTGTGCACCATATTTTGCCTGCGCTATCGACTTGGATGTCAGCGCATGATGATCTTAGCATTACTTATTTCGCCGATAATAATTATATTGATATGATTGATGAGCGCATCGACATTGCGGTACGTATGAGCCCGAATATCAATGACTCAACCGTAAGTACTCATCCATTATCTGATGTGCGTCAAATTTTGGTTGCGTCACCGCAGTATTTACGTCAGAACAAAAAAATTGAAACGCCGAAAGATTTGGCAGACCATCAGCTTATCTGTATTGATATTATGAAAGATGCGAATAATGTTGAGCTTACCCAGACTGAAACAGGCAAAAAAACGCGTATAAAAATGAACTCGCGTATCCATACCAATAATGTCTTTATGGCCATGACTTTAGCCAAAGAAGGTCACGGGATACTTAGAATGATGGAAATGGATGTCAAAAAAGAACTAGAAGCTGGTAATTTAGTTGAAGTTTTGACCGGCTACCAGATGCCAAGTTTCGTGCTCTATGCTGTTACCTTAAACCGTGATCAACAGCCCGCAAAAATCACGCGTTGTTTAGAGGTATTAAAAAAATACTTTCATGCAAACTAACGCTCCATTCATCTAAGTACCAGTATAACTAATTGATTAGAAACGTTAAAAAGCCTATAGATAGATTGTCTATAGGCTTTTTTTTCTATGATATATAGTCAGTTCAAAATAAAAGAGATACGTTAAAGGTAGCGTTCTGCTGGTATAAATTTTCCTCGCTTGCTGTGTACTTTGCACTCCAGAGGCTTCGAAAAACTCATCCCAGCAGTACTGTGTTCTTTTTAAATTGAATATACCATATAGTTAACTAGTCGTCTAAAACGATGGTTTCAATAAGTTAACAAGGCGCTCGACTACTTGTGAGCTTTCATCACGGCTCATATTGAGCGGTGGTAGCAGACGAATGACATGACCACCAGTGACATTGATAATAAGCTTTTGCTCATCACGGGCGCGATCGACCAATTTGCTACAGTCCATATCTTTAGGCAAGGCAATCCCAATCATCATCCCAGCGCCGCGACTGCTGACGCCATGTTGTCCAAGCGCATCAATCATACTATCACGAATAAATTGTCCTTCAGTGACCGCATTTTGCATAATATTGCTGTTAGCTAATACATCGTATACGCTATGTACCACGCGACTGGCTAACGGTGTGCCACCATAGGTTGAGCCATGACTACCAGCACCAAACAAGCCATTAGCGCGCCCACGTACCATACAGGCACCAACAGGGAATCCATTACCTAAGCCTTTAGCGGTCGTTAGTACATCAGGGCGTGCATTACTATGCTGATAAGCAAAGTATTTACCAGTACGTCCATTACCGGTTTGCACTTCATCGAGCATAAACAGCCAATTATGAGTGTCGCATACGGCTTGTATCTGCTCAAGATAAGTAAAACCATTTGCTGCGGTATTGAGCCCGCCTTCACCTTGAATAGGCTCTACAAATACCGCGCAAATATCTTCATGGTCATGAGCTGCTTGTTCAATAGCGGCAATATCGCCAAATGGCACACGGATAAAATCTTCATCTAAGGTATAAAAACCTTCGCGCGCTTTAGGGTTTGCCGTAGCGGATAACGACAGCAAGGTACGACCGTGGAAAGATTGCTCCATCACAATGACTTTTGGACGCTTAAAACCCTGTTGATACGCGTATAGACGCGCCAATTTCAATGCTGCCTCATTTGCTTCAGCACCACTATTGGCAAAAAACACACTGTCCATTTGCGCGGCATTACATAACGCTTCACCAGCACGCTCTTGCCAGTCGATACCAAATAAATTACTGGTATGAACCAGTGTTGCTGCCTGCTGTTGAATAGCTTCGGTTACTTGTGGGTGGCAATGTCCTAAACCACATACCGCGATACCAGTCAATGCATCTAAATAAGGCGTCTCATCTTGAGTATATAGCCAGCTTCCTGAGCCGCGGATAAAACTAATAGGTTGACGAAGATAGGTGGGCATCAG
>NZ_DATIRM010000375.1:0-9303 GCF_035469765.1 Psychrobacter sp. | reverse complement strand
CGATCTCTTATAAAATGCTAAGCCGTTACGATTATAACTGACAATGCCATTGCTTATAATGAGCTATTTAGTAATACTGCTGCGCAAAGCGTTAAAGATAACTAAGCGATTTATATCATCGCTATCACTGATAACTTCTTTGCTAAATGATAGCGATTATTTAAGGTAATTTTTATGTCTACTTCTACGCTCCCATCTCAATGTTTGCATCATTTAACAGTGGCGCGCGTGAGTGTACTTATCGCATTTGGGCTATCGATGAGCGCTTGCAATAGTCTGAAACCAGTATCAACCACTGAGCCAGTAGTGACCAATAAACCCACGGTAGCGTTGGTATTGGGCGGTGGCGGTGCTAAAGGCTTTGCTCATGTAGGCGTCATTAAAGCGCTAGAAGAAAATGGCATTACACCGACGCTAGTGGTCGGCACCAGTGTCGGTAGTTTGGTGGGTAGCTTGTATGCAAGCGGCTATACTGCAAAAGAGCTTGAGCGCCTAGCACTGACAACCACTGATAGTGAATTAACAGACTTTACCTTATCGAACCAAGGATTTATCGAAGGTATTAAACTTAAAAACTTTATCAATAATAAAGTAGCTAAGCGTCCGATAGAAAATTTCCCCATCTCCTTTGCTGCCATTGCTGCTGAAAAACACACGCTGAAAAAGACTGTCTTTAGAACGGGTGATGCAGGACTTGCCGTGCAAGCATCTTGTAGTGTGCCAAATGTTTTTATTGCACCGCGAGTCCCTGAAAAATTTGGTAAAAAATATATCGATGGCGGTGTGGTCAGCTTAGTGCCTGTGGATAGCGCCCGTGAGTTAGGTGCTGATATTATCATCGCCGTGGATGTGACTGCTTCTAGCCCGAATACTTCTACGAATAATAAAAAACCAACTATCAATTCATTAACCAGCTTCTGGGGGTTGTTTGAAAACAATATTATCGCTAACAATGTCATCGCTAATGTAGCCTATAACGCTAATACTAATGCGTCATCGACTAAGCATAGCGCTGCATCCATGCGGCATGAACGTGATCGCGCTGATATCATCATTATGCCCAACGTCGGTCATATCAGCTCACTAGATACCAGCCAACGCAGCACCCTCATCACGGCTGGCACACAAGCCACAACTGCCAAAATCACTGCCATTCAGCAATTAATCAAAGAGAAATCTAGCAGCAGATATGCCACTCTTTAATATTATTTTTGCCCTAAAATACTCGGAGCTTAAAAATCTTTATTTAATAAAAAAGCACCACAGTCAAAACTGTCGTGCTTTTTGTTTTCATTATTTAGAAACTGTTTCTCTAAAAAATTGACTTATTTAACACGGGCACGGTATTTCACCGCGACGGTATCATTTAGACCAACGCCTTCCAAATCCCAACGAACGGCTTTATAGAATTTTAATGGAATTTCTTGCAGTTGATTATCAACCTTTCCACGTAACGGCATGCGAGCAAAGGTATTGCCATCAGCACTACCATAGGGGAAGTCAGGAGAGACGGCACGTAATAATTCGACTTGCTCAGGGATGCTCATCGTAACCGTCATTTTGCGGACGCGATCTGCATTGGTATTGGTAAAATAGCCTTGATATTCTAAGACATTACCTGACTGCAAGCGCGTATTGGCATTTACAGGCACCAGTATTTCTTGACCATTTGTATCAACACTCACTAATGACGCGGTGATTTTACTATTCACCGCTTGTGCATTTGAACGACTGGTTTGGCTACTATTTGACTGCATAGCCACTGAACTATCAAGCGCTTGTTCTGGCGTAGGCAACATCGCTGAGGCTTGCGTCACTGCCATCACACCGACGAGCGTACCGGCGACAACATGAAATAAGCGGTGTCCGCTCCATGCACTAAACGGATTCGCAAAATGGTTACTTTTCTTCATGACATTTATTATCCCTAGTTAATGTATCGATAAAACAATATATCTAAAACAATGCTGATAAAACTTAATAGTATTAAAATAAGGATGTTTCAGCGAGTATTATCCTTAAATAGAGCACCATGGTTAATCAAACAAATTTTCTAAACGTTATTATTTTTATCAATTATCTGCGTAAGCTGTCGGTAAAGCAATAGCGCTTAGCATAACAAAAAGTATTTATACCTACATTAACCCTGTGTTGAAGTTGTGTATAGCCAGCACACTTTTATAATAGATGTTGACCACGCAGGTTTATAATGACGTACAGATACCGAAAATGCTAAAGCGAATAAAATAAAAGATAGCTCATAACGGTGTTTTTTGCTATGGTAAATCTTTGACGACAGCCATGTTCTGTCATCCCCTTTTTCTTATTCTAACGACTACTGCTGCCATTATGACTACTAGCGCTATGCCCAAAATTAACCCTGAATACGTCCATTGGTTCCGTAACTCTGCCCCCTATATCAATACTCATCGCGGCAAAACGTTCGTGATTATGTTTGGTGGTGAGGCAGTCAACCATGCAAATTTTAGTACGCTGATTCATGATTTTGCGCTATTGCATAGCTTGGGTATCAAGCTAGTATTGGTGCATGGAGCGCGACCACAAATAGAAAAAAACCTTAAAGATACCGATATCGCATCGCCACTGCATCAAGACATTCGTGTAACGCCGCGCGCTGCGATGCCGTCTATCTTACAAGCTGTGGGTGCTATTCGTCTGCAAATCGAAGCGCAGCTGTCGATGGGATTGGCAAACTCGCCCATGTATGGCTCACGTATTGATGCGGTATCGGGCAACTTTGTCACCGCACGCCCTTATGGCATCCGTGATGGTGTCGATTATCAAATGACCGGTGAAGTTCGTTCTATCGATGTTGAAGCGATTAAAAACAACTTACTACATGACCATATTGTGATTTTAGGCTCAATGGGTTACTCAGCGACTGGTGAAGTTTTCAACTTACTCGCTGAAGACGTGGCGCTCAGTGCAGCAGTAGCGCTAGGTGCGGACAAGCTAATTTTCTTGGGTGAAGAAGTGGGTATCAATCACGATGACCGCTTGCTGCGTGAGATGATTCCAAATGAGGTCGATCGCTTCTTACGTGATCGTAATCTGAACTGTGAAATTAATTACTTCTTGAGCTGCGCAAGTAACGCTTGTCGTCAAGGGGTTCATCGCACTCATATTATCTCATATGCAAAAAACGGTGCGCTACTTGAAGAGCTATTCACCCGTGATGGTTCTGGCACCCTGATAAGCCATGATCCTTATGAAGAGATTCGCCGTGCAGATATCGATGATGTGGTGGGCCTTCTTGAGTTATTAACGCCGCTAGAGGAGCAAGGCATCTTGGTCAGCCGCTCACGCGAGCGCTTAGAGCAAGAGATTGATAACTATAGTGTCATTGAGCGTGACGGCATGATTTTAGGCTGTGCAGCCCTTTATCCATTGGACTCAGATTCAGCAGAAGTCGCTTGTGTTGCCGTACATCCTGAATACCGTAGCGGCAGTCGCGGCGCTGACTTACTGGCGTTTTTAGAGCAACAAGCCCGCAGTCATGGTTTACACAAATTATTTGTACTGACCACTCGTACGGCACACTGGTTTGTAGAACAAGGGTTTGCTGAAGTTGAGGCAAGTGCCTTACCTGAAGCGCGACTAGAGAAATATAATAATGGTCGTAACTCTAAAGTCTTTCAAAAAAATCTTTAACTAAGGGCTCATTGACTTCGACAACTTAAAGGCTAATGTCTTTAGCAAAAAAAGCCCTCTTACAGTAAGAGGGCTTTTTTATGTGCTTTATTTTTTAAAGTATTATTTTACTTTTAATAGCTCAACGGTAAAGATAAGTGTGCTGTTAGGCTCGATACCTGCGTTACCCGCTTCACCATAAGCGATGTCAGATGGGATATAAAATTCATATTTACCGCCCTCTTTCATCAACTGTAAACCTTCAGTCCAGCCAGCGATAACTTGGTTCAGTGGGAACTCAACTGGCTCACCGCGCTCATATGAGCTGTCGAATACGGTACCGTCAATCAATTTACCTTCGTAGTTTACTTCAACCACATCTGTCGCTTTTGGTGACTTACCAGTACCTGCGGTCACTACTTTATATTGTAGACCAGAAGCAGTGGTTTTCACGCCAGCTTTTTTGCCATTCTCTGCTAAGAATGCAGCGCCTTTGGTTTTATTTTCACCTGCTTTAGATTCCATATCTTTCACAAACTTCTCTTCTTGTTCTTTTTGATAGGTTGTCAACACTGCTTGCATTTGCTCTTCTGTCAATGCTGCTTTTTTGCCTTCATAGCCATCACGGAAGCCTTTTTCAAACGTATCAAGGTTCAAATCCCCAACCGCTTCCTTGTTTCCTTCTGCCATCATATAGCCCAAGCTATAGCCTACTTTTTCATCGGCTGGGCTTTGTTCAGTGACTGAAACACTCTTAGCAGCCGTTTCTTTATTGCCATTGTTAGTGCTACAGCTGGTGATTAACAACATAGCACTTGCAAGGGCACTGATGCTTAGGGTCGTGATTTTTTTCATAAAATGCTCTCAAATTGTAAGAATAGTGGCGAGATGTCACATGGTCTTATAATAGCAAATCTTGGATTTGCCGGCTATGATTCGCTTCAAATTATCGGTCAATTGTACAGTCTATGTTAACATTTGCCGTAAAAATAACAACTTATCACACAACTATAGTGAGACGTTAAGCTTTCTGTCTTTAATTCCACCATTACATCAGCTAAGCTGAATTGGTTAAGGTAAAAAGTAAGTGCTTAAATAATTTTAATTAAAAATACTAATAAATAGGTGTGTGTTTGCCGCAAATAAAACGCTCAGATTGCCGCGTCCTTGTTATTGCCTAGCAGATACATTATCCTTACAGGAGGACAGGATGAATCCAATGTATACATCATTCAACGGTTATCTGGGTGGCCCTATCGGCTCCATCATCGGCGCTATTCTTATTTTTATCATTGGTTGGCTTGTCGCCTTGGGCATTGCTGCTCTCGTACGCGGTGTGCTATCTAAAATCAATCTCAACCAACGTATGAACGCTTCAACTGGCAAAAGCTATGACTTAGAAGGCATTATTTCTAAGATTGTCTTCTGGTTTATCTTCATCATTGCCATTTCTGGCGCATTAAGCCAATTGAACCTAAATTCTATTTCAACGCCGTTTGCCAACATGGTAAACCAAGTATTGACCTTTATCCCTAATCTTATCGCTGCGATCGCAATTGGTGTGATCGGTTGGGTTATTGCGACAGTGGTCCGTACTGCTATGAATGCTGCACTGGCTAAGACCTCAATGGATGAGCGTTTAAGTGCAAAAGCTGGTATAAAACCTATGAGCAGCACGATTGCTGATATGGTTTATTGGTTCATTCTGCTTATAGTATTGACCATGGTACTCGGTCAATTAGAGCTAGATGGTTTATTTGCTCCATTAACCAATATGGTTGATAAAATCTTCAGCTTTATCCCTAATATTCTGATTGCTGCTGTTGTCTTTGTGGTGGGTTATATCATCGCCAAAGTCGTACGTGGTATCGTGACCAATCTGGTTTCTACTTTTGATGTACAGAAGCTTGCGACCAAAGCCGGTCTCAGCGAACAGAACAGTTTGCCGAATATTGCGGGTTCATTAGCGTTCTTAGTAGTGATCATACCAACGATTATTGCAGCGTTAAATGCCCTAAAAATCGATGTGATTGCTCGTCCTGCCACCAACATGCTTAACAAAATCATGGAAGCATTGCCAAACATCTTTATGGCGATTGCTATCTTGGTTGTGACTTTTTATGTTGTACGTATGGTTGCGAACATCATTAAAGGCTTGCTTGAAAATACACAAATCAATCAGTTGCCTGCTAAAGTTGGTCTACAACAGACCATGGGTGATAAAAGGGTTTCTGACTTAGTTGGCTATGCCATTGTATTCTTTGCCATGTTATTTGCCTCTATTGCCGCTGCTGACTTATTAGGTTTTGAGCCTATCTCAGCCATCATTGCGATGTTTATTGCTTTTGGTGCCAATATCATCCTAGGCGCGATCATCCTGTTTATCGGTTTTTGGCTTGCCAATATTATCGCTGGTGTGGTCGAACGCTCTGAACAAGGTTCACAGTTCTTAGCAAATATCGTGCGCGTTTTGATCATGGGCTTAGTACTTGCCATGGGTCTAAAAGCGATGGGTATTGCAGACTCTATTGTTAACCTAGCATTTGGCTTAACCTTAGGTGCCGTTGCCGTGGCATTTGCTCTATCATTTGGTCTAGGTGGTAAAGAAGCAGCAGCACGTTTCTTACGCAAAATGCAGGATAAAATGGACAGAGAACGTGACGAAGCAAAAGCAAAATCTGCTTTGACGCCAAGCTCATCGACTCAAGATAAGGTTGCTGCTTCAGTACGTGACAATACGCCAAGTACAGCTACTGATACGTTTGGTAGCAGAGCAACTCAAGTAGACAATAACACCATCACACCTAATAACTTAAGCTCTACCAGTGATGTAAATTCTTCTACAGTTGATATCAATCATATTTCAACTGATGATAGTGATATCGATGGTCCTAATAATCTAAGATAGTTTATCGTTATTGATTTATTTAATAGAAAAAGACAGCTTAGGCTGTCTTTTTTATTCTCCATTATAAAGAGCTCTAAGCAAATCCTCTTTTTTCTCTTTAATAGCTTAACTGGCTTTGCTCTCATTGGTTTGTTGTAGCTGCTGAATCTTTTTAGTTAGTTGTCGCTCACGCTGGGTCATGGCATGGACTGGCTGAATCCATAAGTCGATGTCCATGAAGGTATCGTCATTTTCGACAATAAAATCGATACCCAATACAATCACATGGTGCAGCTCTGCTATCGGCAATCGCGTTGCGACATCTAAAGCTATCTTTGCTAAATTTGGCTGAATAGCTGCTTTGCTGTGTTGCCCCTCTTTATCCTGTCCATAAAATATCAACACATAATGTCGTCCCAAACTCTCATACGAATGTTGATGGACGACATAGCCTTGCTCTTGTAGGTATGCTTTTTGTTTGGGATGCTTGTATAAAGTACGAATCAGTTCATGACGCGAAAACAGGGACTCATTTACTATTTGCTGCTGCCAGTGAGAAAAATCCACTTCTAGAGAATTATCGGAGCATTCTTTTTGCTTAAGCACCGCAGATTTTTTATATACCATATCCAACATCTGCATGCTAAGTTGTGACCATAAAGTAGCCGCTTGCTGCATATGCTGCTGATACATTTGTATGGTTGGACTATTGGTTTTTTGCGCAAGCGACATCGCTATCAATGCTGAGTTAGGCTCATTTTGTAGACGATATTTTATGAGCGCGTTATCTATTGCAATAGCAGGCGCCAAAAAATCTGTACTATTTAAGAACTCAGTCGCCATCAAAGTTTTGGGGTCTAACCAATATCGCTTAGCACTATGCTGTAGTTGCTCTAAACGATAGAGTAAAAATCGCCATAATTCACAGGGTGTTTGTAGCACCTCTAAATTGGCACGCCAGTCATGCCAGCCAAATATTTGTAAAGGCTGAATATTACTATTGGTTTCAATAATAGCGCTCTCTATTACATCACAGCCTAAAAAGTCATATCGAATACGCTGCATATGTGCATCCTGAGAGGTGATACTGCTTTGATACTGGATATCTAAAAGCAGTACAGTCACCGTAGGAAACTGGCTGTCTGCATTTGTATCTATGGCCGTCGACTCATCAGTATTGCGCCATATGTTGATAGAGTTGATGACGGCAGTACAGCTTGTCTTAACATCAGTGCATAGGCTATCATTCGGTAAATATACCACCACCTCTAGTAGCTGCAATAAACCCTTTGGCAGCTTATATTCATAAAAATGGGTATAGTAATGGCGGTCAATGACTGGCATATTTGGCAGATTTATCTCTAAAATATCCGCTCGTAAGTAACAGCTCATCTCATTTATAAGAGGGCTTTTATCAGATATCAATGTCGTTGAATGAGACACAGTCATAACCTTTTTATTGAAAATAAAGATATATTATATGGCGCAATGAGTACCCAGCAGATAAACCCAATAGTTGCTACACGGATGTTTAGCAAAAAATAGACTACACAAGAGCAGTTATACACGGTCGCTTTAGCCACAGTGAATTGCTATGATGACATAAAAGCTTGATTACTTTCGCATTGATTAACTCATAAATCGACACTTTGCACTACAATAAAGTTTATTAACCTAATAACTCTTGGATGATAATAAGGACTGCATATCATGAAACGCTTTAAAGAAAAAACAGTCATCGTAACAGGTGCAGGCTCAGCTATCGGCCGTGCAACCGCCATTCGTTTTGCAAATGAAGGTGCCAACGTCATATTAGTTGGACGCTCTGCTGATGTGTTAAAAGAAATCACTAAAGAGTTCCCACAAGACCGTACATGGATTCATACTGACAACTTTTTAACGATTGCCTGCGATATCGGTGTTGAGAGCCAAGTACAAGAAATGATCAAAAGAGTCATCAATAAATTTGAGAGAATCGATGTATTGGTGAATAACGCACCACAGATGCCAGACGAAAATTCTGGACTATCAATTGAACAGAGCTCATCCGCCGTTGATGACTATTTGAATGAAATTTTGTATGTCAGTCAGACTGCTATGCCGTACTTAATCCAGAGTAAAGGCAATATCGTTAATGTGCCTTCATTTGCAGCCTGTAATAGTGATCAAAGTGTAGCAACTTATCATGACTCCACGGCAGGTATCACTGATTTAACCCGTACATTGGCTTCAAATCATAGTACTGATGGTGTGCGTATCAACGCTGTCAATCCAAATGTAACGGAAGCCGATATATCAGCTGCTATTCAAACTAATGGCATGAGCAATGATGACATAAATAATGTCCAAACAAATAACAGTACATCGTCAGATAGTAGCCCGCTCGGACGCTGTGCCATGCCAAACGATATAGCAGCAGCCATTACTTTTTTAGCGAGCGACGATGCTGCTATGATTACTGGTACCAATTTGCCAGTAGATGGTGGTGTGAGTACTTCTAACCGTTAAGTGTGCTAATGAGCTATTTGATAAATCCTTGATGCTTAACGATTCAAATATAGTGAGTATAAAAAAATCCCTGATACGTCAATATCAGGGATTTTTTATTTATAAACGTGATGAACGACTATTTAAAAATACTAGTCAGCAAATTGATTGATGTCTTGTAACGGCTGCGATAAGCGCTCAGGATGTCTTGGCATCACGCCTTGATATTGGGCATAGATTTTTGGCAAGTCTGCTTCGATATCTCCTGTAGGATAAAT
>NZ_DATIRM010000374.1:0-3791 GCF_035469765.1 Psychrobacter sp. | reverse complement strand
ACATTTTTATCATCAGTCAATTTATTGTGAGCAGATTTTTTACGTGGTTCGCTATGGGCAAAAATAGCGCCGAGCGGCACATTCAATTGTGCTTTAGCATAAGCTTCAGTATTTTCAAAGCGACTGACCAATAAGCTTAGCCAAGGTTTTTGGTCTTCTAGGCTCATCTCGTCAAGCTCATCTTTGATAGGCAAAGGATAAGGCAAAGTGCGATAAAAATCCCACAACGTCATCTTGCTCAAATCCATTTTAAGTACATAGTCTTCATCTTCTGTCATGGTAATCAAATTGCTGTCTTGCAGGTAATTTATATAGGTATACCATTTTGGCAGCTCTTTACGCCCTAACACATTGCGTAGCGCTTGCTCACTCACTGCTTCACCTTTTAAATGATGGATATATACCAAATTCAGCATATCAAGCAAGCTCAAAAACGGATGGCGCGGATAGATCTCTTTTGTCTCAAAGATGGTCAAAGTGTAGCTAATCTCAACCCCCAATAAAATCAGATTCCATGACAGATATATCCATAATAAGAAAATCGGCAGCGCAGCAAACGCACCATAAATGGCTTCATAACTGGTAAAATTTGCCATCACCGTACCAAACAGATGCTTCATCAGCTCAAAGACAATCGCCACAAAAACACCTGCGATAACCGCATTTTTTACTGGCACTCGTGCTTTTGGGATAAACCAATACATACTAATGAAGCCGGCTATCGTTATTCCAATTGACACTATCTGCACCCAAAATGACCAATCGATACCATAACCAGCAATTTGTCGGTTTAAAAAACTCAGGCTTTGTACCGCACTTGAGGCGATAAACGCGGTACCTAGTACTAAGGGTCCTAGTGTGACAATGGTCCAATAGCGCAGCATACTTCTCATACCACCTGAGCGGTTTTCTACGCGCCAAATCTGATTAAAAGCACGCTCAATGGTGGTTAAGGTCATGATAGTAGTAAAGAATAATACCATTGCCCCAATGATGGTCAGATTTGAGGATTTTTCCGCAAAGTTATTGATGTATTTACTGACTTGTAAGCTCGATTGCGGCAGCAAATTGCTATAAATGACTTCGTAAATCTGTGCCCTGACTGAAGATAGCGCTGGTACTGAAGACAAAATCATCAATAACACCGTCAAGATAGGCACAATTGACAATAAGGTCGTATAAGTCAATGACGCCGCTTTTTGCTGGCAATTGTCCTCAAAAAAGTGCCGCGTCAAAAAACGCAGGAACTGAAACCAATGTTTGTGTAAAAAGGGCAATTTTTTTAGTAAGTTTTCCATAACAACCATTTAGCAGGGACAATAGAGTGTAAGTAGTGTAACAAAAATGGACTATCTGAATCTGCGCATTAATTGTGTCAAATTGCATGATGGTGTTTTGCTTGAACAATAAGTTTGTTAAGTAGCTAGGTGAAGCGAGGGTTTGTTTGCATGTCAGTGAATGACTCGGGCATAATGGGCGTATTTATACTACTGTTAACGATTTTATAAGGAAGTGTTGCCAATGAGTCAGACTGCCCCTTATGTTTTGGTACTCTATTATTCAAATTATGGTACGACTGAGACATTAGCCTATGCTATCGCTCAGGGTATCGAAGAGGCGGGCATGACAGCGCGTATTCGTACGGTGCCGACGGTTGCGCCTGAGACGACATCAAGTAAGCCTGCGATTCCTAACGAAGGTGATTTGTATTGCACCATGGAGGATTTAAAGAATTGCAGCGGCCTTGCACTTGGTAGCCCAACGCACTTTGGCAATATGGCAGCGCCCATGAAGTATTTTTGGGACAATACTGTCACGCTTTGGCTGGCAGGTAATTTGCAGAACAAACCCGCTGCTGTCTTTACTGCGACAGGCTCTATGCATGGCGGGCAAGAGACCACACTGCTGACGATGATGTTGCCACTGCTACATCATGGCATGATGATTGTGGGCGTACCATATGCTGAGCCTGCCTTAAATCGTACTACGCGTGGTGGTTCACCATATGGTGCAAGCCATGTTAGCGGTGCGGCGCATGATCAACCTGTATCTACTGATGAGCGCGAGCTTGGCATTGCTCAAGGGCGACGTTTGGCGATTACGGCATCTGCCTTAGCACAAGCAAATTGGCGTTAAGCAGTTTTATTAATAAGGAAGTATAGCCCTCTCATGCCAAATAACTCTGATGAATCCAAAAAAAATCCTTCTACCAAAGCTAGCAAACCTATTACGCCTATCCGACAGCGCTTGATAGTGACATGGCTAGTGTGGCTGAGCTTTAGATTGCTCGCTTTACCCATCTTAATCAGCGTCTTTAATCCCAGTCGCCCCGATATTGTTGGCGGTATCGCATGGCAAGCATTATGGCTAGTGCCAGCATTCGTTTTGACACCATCGATATTACGCGGACGCTCGCCTTATGCTTTGTTGATAGACAGTATGTTTACCTTGGTGTACTTAGGGGCAAGTGGGGTGGTGTTATTCACGCGTGCTTATGGCAGCAGCTGGGCAGAAATCGCCGTTTACTCTCTGGACTTTGTCTTGTTATTTGCGATCAATGTTTGGCTATTTATCTTGCTAAAGAGACTACCATCGATGAACAATGTCGTTAAACAGCCACGCTCATGACTCATTGCATCGCTGCTTAAGCAATGTATCTCTGTAATTCTTGACAAAAAATTGACATTAAAAAAAGCGGCACGCTATTTGGCTTGCCGCTTTTTTCATGTCTTGAGATGTAGAGTGGAAGCTATTAGTTCACTTTAGACAGTTCTAAATCCATCTTCTTACCATCATTAATCTGACTTACTTTAACGGGTAAGTAATCTAAACTTGGGGCCAACCAAAAACTGGTCGAACGGCTATTGTCGTCGTGGATGCGATCGACACGTACCGTATCAAAAGTACCCGCTGGCACAGTAATCTTGGTATTACCCGATTTTTTAAATGGTGTTTTCTCAATCTTGTCTTTTTTCGCCATGTAGTAATTGCCAGAGAACTTACCATTTAACAAGTCTTGGCGAATTTGCACCTCAAGACTCAAATCATCAAAGGCTTGCTGCGCCATATTTAAGGTGGTCGACTTGCCTCTATAGTTACTCACGACTTTTTTACTGCTTGGGTTGAAGTCCAGTTTATGGGTACGACCGATACCCAATAGTTTATAAGTGGTGCTCGCTTGGGTTGGGATAACGCTATTGCCCTTAATAGTAAAGGTGCTGTATTGCGCGGCACTTGCCACACCAGCAACTCGAGCATTGACATCATATTTCCATGCATTGCCCGATTTGCTAAGGGCGCGAGTGGCAGTGCCTTTGTATTTGTCCTCAACCATAAACGTATAATTGGCGCTTGAAGGTTGGATATCTTTTGCGCTAGCAATCGTTGGTGCAGTCATACTTAATGCTCCGATAGCCGCTATACTGGCACTGGTAGTAAAAGCCATTAGTATTTTAGAGCGACTTTGGTTTTTGTTATTAATATCAGCCATTGACGATTCTTGTTTTTTTGATAAAAAACGCATGGATATTCCTCTAAAGGTTAAATAAGACAGCTTATGGCTGTAGTCTATATTGATTAAATATAGACTCAGTAACACCGCTGATTACTATTATGTGCTTACTGACTATAATGGTCATAACTTGTTACATTTTCAAGAGCAAAGGATTGCACTGTCGTTTGCCTCTTGTAGCCGATGTTACGGTAATAGTTAGCCTGATAAGGCTGAGTAACTTGCTGTAAGACTAATGAGAAAGTGAAGGTAATACGCCTAGTTTTAGAATTGGTATCCT
>NZ_DATIRM010000373.1:0-3207 GCF_035469765.1 Psychrobacter sp. | reverse complement strand
TGAACCCTTTTTAACTTCTTTCTGCGCCTCAGCAATCAACTCATGTATCTTCGCACTTTCTTTTAGCACACAAGCGTCATACGCAGAGAGAGGCTCGGTTTCCTGTTCTTTTTCTTGCTCTTGTTTGGCTTTTTCTTCTAGATATTTCTGCAGCTCGTCTTGTTCATCTTGCTCATTGTATTGTGAGTTACTCATGGCTTATGTCTCCTAATGTTTTTTATCCATTAATAAAAGTCATCACGACCAGCATACTTCTGATTGAGTGCCTTTAAAATATCATAAGTTTCTAAATCCAGCTCGCCAGTTGGCTGCTGCGGTCTGAAATGCAATTGAAAGGCGTACACGACATTGCGACTGGTTTTATCCCACTCATCGCTGTCATTGATTTGATAACCGTAATCACGAAACGCTTGCTTAATCTCAGGTATCGTTGCTGCTGAAAACTCTTCTTGATGCATAAAGAATTGCTTATCAAATTCATCATACCAAGCGCCAATACCATATTCTTTATACAGTCGTTGCCAAGGGAACTTTGCACCGGGGTCAATCTTACGTAAGGGTGCCATATCCGCATGACCGATGATATTCTTTGCAGAGATATTATATCTTTTTGCTAAATCTTGTACCAGCTGCGCGACTTTTTTAATCTGCAACTCATTAAATTCAACATAGTGCTCATACGGATGGTAGTCGAGCGCGCCATTTTTTAAGGCATCTCGATATTCGGGCTTAATGCCGCTATTGACAATCTCGATACCGATAGAGGTATCGTTGAGGATGGTTCTGCCTGCAAAGCCGCCATCACCCGCATGCCAAGCGCGTTCGCTTTCGGGCACTAAGTTATAAATCTTGTTATCATCATGATCCAAAATCAGATAGTGGGCGCTGACTTGACCGGTGGTCAGTGTTTTTATCGATCTGGCATTATCTGAGACCGTATAGTGCAGGACGATGGATTTAATACGCTCGCTCTTGCCAGTAGCTTGGTAGGTTTCGCTATCTATGATGTAGCTCTCAGTGGTCGCTATTTGAGAGGTGGTCGTCACGCAGCCAATTAAGGGCAGCGTTAAGACACACGCCAATGCAATCGAGGTAATGTTTTTTGCCATGAAATGTTAACCCTTCCTAATCTTCTTAGCCAAAACCGTTTTCCAGCTCTCTTCCAAACACTCAATCGTAAGCCAAGGTTTGATGACTTCTGCTGCAAACTTCTCTTTTGAGTTTGACAGCTGCCATAACTTCTCGAGGGTCGCAAAAGGATAGGGACGTTCGATAAGATAAACCGGTAAGTCAGCGTTAATCATGCCATCAAGTACCACTTGGAAATACCAACCAGAGATACCTTGTTTGCTGACCCAAGAAGCAATATTTGGTACTTTGGTGAACTGCCCAATTTGGTCATTGATTTTGTAGCAGGGTCGGCGTGGTTGGACGATGCGTAATTGCACACTGTCCTCACCATTCCCATCAATGATTTCATCTTGACCATACTGAAAAACGTCGCCAATACAAACCGTCGCTTCCGTCATTTCTGGCAAATCATTCACTGCTTTCGTAGTGAGGTTTTCACCCAATGTACCAACACGCACTTTTAAGCCAAACTCAGCGTTAATCTTGTCATAAGTCGCAGGTGCTAGTTGATGTACCGCTTTTAGTGGACCACCATGATGACGGCGGTCGGCTTGCTCATCGGTGGTGAGACCCATAAAATTAACCGCGACGGGTGCTTTGATAGGCGCTTTATCAATCGCGCTCATCTCTTCACGGGTAAATGGCATGGCTTTGCCAGCACGGACGCAGGTTAGATTGGCGATATGTAGCGGCAAGGTTTGGTTAAAGTCAGCGCTATTTTTTTGGAAGGTGGGTTCTATCGATTCTACGTTTATAGGTTCTATACTCATTGGATTTTCTAATCTATTAGGATGTAGTTGGCGCGTGGTTAATATTATTCATTAGTATTATCTTAGCCTAATCATGAGTCTGTTTATATGATTTCAGCACTTTAAAGTTTATCAGCGCTAAATTTTAAACAAAAAAAAGACCAGAATAGTCATCTGGTCTTTTTGTTTTATACAGCGTTATGGCAATAGGAAATCTTATTTGTTTTTATTGCGGCGACCGGCAGTTTTCTTTTCACGTGGTACAGCGACTAGCTCAGCCAATTGCTCAGGTGATGACCATAGACCTTCTAAGTCATAAAACTCGCGGGCTTGTGGCGTCATCATATGTACGACGACCGCGCCCAAATCAATCAACGTCCAGTCAGAGTCGATACCACCTTCACGGCCAAGTGGCATAAAGCCTGCTTGCTTCGCTTCAGCGCCGACACTATCAGCCATCGCGCGTACATGGCGCTTTGAGGTACCGTCAGCGATGACGATACGCTCCATCACGTCTGTCAATGCTGCTACATCCATTACGGTGATGTTTTTTGCTTTCATATCGTCTAGCGCGCTTTCGACTACATCTAAACATTCTTTTAAGCGTTCGTCAGTCATGGTGTTGGTCATAAATTTTAATCTCTTGAATCGTAAATATTAAAAATAAAATGGTAAATCGTCAATTTGCATAAAATTGTATTGTCGAGCTGACCCAATATGAGCAGTGACGTATCAAGACAGGGTGGGCAAAATGACAATGATAAGATGATTTTAACGGAATTGAGCAGCAGAATATAGCTGATGGGCAATAATATATTGATAAACAGCAGGATTTAGCCATTTAGCGAATGAATTGGGTGCAGTATTGCCTATGATATCATTTATTGGTTGTAAAGATGCAATTTGCGTTTCAGCACTGTGCGTTATATTTAATGATTGAGGCGCTTGCGGTAGTTGTTGGTAAATCTGTTGGCGAAGTTGCTGCCGTACTTGAGTGCTCGATACGGCTGCCACAGGGCGCGGGTCGATAAAAATATAACCTTGGTGGGTATTTTTTACGCCAAAGCTGCCTGTTAAATATAAATCGTTGGCTGTTAATAACTTAATCAATGAATCGACGATGAAAGGTTGTAGCAGCATTGGCAATTGGGACTTTAACGAATTCTGTAAATCAGACTCAGATAAATCTTTATCAATATCAAAATTTTCCTCACGATTAAACACCCATAGGTTGACATAATCAGTCAGTTGCAGCCCATCTTTCCATTGTTCTAAACTGCGTGCGCTGTCCATCCCCATAATAAATATCAGACTGTCATGCGGGTAG
>NZ_DATIRM010000372.1:0-17138 GCF_035469765.1 Psychrobacter sp. | reverse complement strand
TTATTAAAAGACATCCCAGAAGACCAAATCGGTCAAATCCTAGGTGCTTATTGCCCGAATGTTTTGTTCCCCTATGCTCGTGAAGTCATCAGCGACATCGTAACGCGTGGTAGCTTCCCGCAGTTATTGCTTGCGCCAGTGAACTTTGATCAAGCTTATGCGCAAAGTCAGCAGCAAGCACAAGTTGATGCTGAAGGTAACGCGTAAGTGTTAGTGTTAGTGTTAGTGTTAAAGCATTAACCTGCTAGTAGTTAAAAGCCGTTTACTTATCATGAGTAAGCGGCTTTTTTGTAGATGATCTTTAGTGTTTACTTAGAAATATGGGTGAATAGTTATTACCACGCATTAAAAAACCCTGCAAATTGCTATTAATAGCGGCAGGGTCTTTCATAACAATATTCGATTAATCCGCTATATTCTAGCGTCAGTACAAATATTAGCCTTTTAGTGCAGAAAATATTTGTTGCTTAACGTCATCAATACCTTGGGTACCATCGAACTTATCATACTTAGGCGCATCGCCGCCTTCTTTAGCTTTGTTCTGATAAAAGCCAACGAGGGCTGATGTTTGCTCATGATACGTAGCTAAACGATCGCGAATGGTTGACTCTTTATCGTCTTCACGTTGGATAAGCGCTTCACCAGTAACATCATCGATGCCTTCTTGCTTTGGTGGATTGTGGTCAACGTGATAAACACGACCAGAGCCAGCATGTTGGCGACGACCTGATAATCGCTTGACGATTTCATCATCAGGCACACTGATTTCAATTACATGGTCAATCGTAACGTTGGCATCTGCAAGCGCTTGAGCTTGTGGAATGGTACGCGGGAAACCATCTAAAATACAGCCGTTAACACAATCAGGCTTAGCGATGCGTTCTTGCACGAGGTTAATGATCAGATCATCAGAAACCAAACCACCAGCGTTCATCACGTCTTTGGCTTGTTTGCCAAGCTCAGTGCCTTCTTTGATTGCTGCACGCAGCATATCACCCGTTGAGATCTGCGGAATATCATATTCTTTAGAAATAAACTGAGCTTGGGTACCTTTACCGGCGCCTGGTGGACCTAGCAAAATAATACGCATCATTACACGATTCTCCTTAATAAATAGGATTTTGGGACTAATAAAACTTAGGGATTGGTGGTTTGCAGCGCTTACCTTACCTTGTGGCTTTCAAAAGCTCAAGTATTTTTAGTCCTAATGCGGCAAGATACCATGACTTCTCTGTTCATGGGACACAGTTGCGCGCCATAGATGAGACGATGGCGCGCACTAAATGTAGGATGATATTTTGGACTCAGCGCACTAAGGAACCTGTTGATTAATAGCCACATTGACTTGATTCTGCTCGACGCTTATCACCACAGGATTCCCTGATAAATCACCTGACTCGGCATTGGCAGTACCACTATGACTAATACGAGCAATGACAGCCAGTTGAATTTTTTCATCACGAGCAGATTTGAGCGTGCGCTCTGGCATCATGGCATCTAAATCACTTAGGCTAATCGTTGCTTCGCCTTGCTTAATCACGCTAATCGGTAAACGCTTGGCGGCAAATGGCGGGCCACCTTTTACATCACGTATCGCGACAAACAACACATCTTCAGCTTTCACTAGTGGCAACAATGAACTATCAATAGAGACAGTGACTTCAATACCCTCAGATGCTTGCTGCTCTTGCGCCGTGACATTGGCACTTAGCTCATCAAGGCTGCTTAGTGCTTGTGTATGGTCACCTGGTTTGGCAGCAATACTCTTACGTAAACGCTTAATCCAACCTTGCGCCTGCTCAAAATTATTACCGCGCGCCTCACCCATCGCCATCAGCATTTGCGCACCTTCGTGCTGTGGATTTTTGGCAAGGACATCTTGCAGCACACGGCGGCTATTAGCATCGAGCTGACCTTTATTAGCAAAAAAGCTAATCTGTGCATACGTGGTAGCGATCTCTTCGTTGTCAGGCGACAGACGATGAGCACGCGACAAGGCTTCAATCGCTGAGTCAGTGGCTTCCAAAGATAAGAACAGCTCTGATAAACGCATCCAGCGATCAGGATCATCGGCATGACGATAGACGTTGGTCTGCATCGCGCTGATCAACTGAGTACCATCTTCAATCGCCCAAGCTGGCGGCTGGTCAATCTTACCTGTCAATAAGTCATCTGCCACTTGAGCAACTTTATCTTCCGCCGCCCACAAATCAAATACTGGTGTACGATCACCGACTAAGAAATAAGCCAATGCTGCAAGCACAGGCACCCATACCATGATAATCAAGCGACTCTTGATGCCAGGCACGACCATTGGGGTGACTTCACGCTGAGCATCCAATAGCTGACGCTCAAGCTCGATTTTTTGATTTTGATAATGAGCGTCATCAATTGTGCCATTGTCTTTATCAGATTGTAATTCTGTCAAACGCTCACGAAATACACTGATATTGATGTCTAAAAGCTGATTGTCAACAGGGTTTTCTCGTAACCGTGAAGCTCGCAGCCAAGGCATGATAACGATAACTGCCAGTACGAGCGCAATCAGTAAGCTTAGGGCAATAAATAAGCCAAAAGTAGAAAATAGGGTCATTTTTTGTCCTCTATGCTTGTGATGTCTCGATCCATTTCATTAATGCTATCATTGCGATTGGCTCGTGATAATAGACGATCAAGTTCCGCTTTTTCTGCTGCTGATAACGCAGCGGCGCTGTCTACCAGGATGCCGCTTTGACCACTAGCAATACGCTGACTGCGCTTACTTTGCCAAAACCAGCCAACGATCAATGCAATTAATAATAGCGGCGGGAAGAACCATAATATCCACGTTGAAGGACGTACGGGCGGCTTATAAGTGATAAAGTCGCCATAGCGCTCTTGCATATAGGCGCGAATCTCACTATCACTACGACCTTCTTTAATCATGTCATAAGTTTTTTGCTTTAAATCTTGAGCAATCGGCGCATCAGAACCTGCCAAGTTTTGATTTTGACATTTTGGGCAACGTAGCTCTTCGATAAGACCACGATACTGAGCCTCTTGCTGTACTGAGTCAAAGTCATAGACGTCAATGGCGGCATAAGCACTGATACTTAGCACACTAAACAAGCAAGCAATGATGAAACTTGCCAAATTTTTCATGATAGATTTTAATGATATCGTACTCATTTGCACGCCTCCTTAACTTGGTCAGGATCAGGGCTGACATTGCTCTTATCAGCCTCATTGAGTACCATCAAACAAGGCATGATACGGCTTTGCCAATTGCTTTCATTAATCTCACCGACAATGTGCTGACGAATAACGCCTTCGCCATCAACCACAAAGGTTTCAGGTGCACCAGTCAAACCCAAATCCAAGGCAAATTGACCAGATAAGTCTTGAATAGACATCGAAAATGGGTCACCGCCGCGATTCAAATAACCGAGAGCGTCGCCAATATCATCTTTATAATTGATGCCCACCAGATTGACACCGCGTTCCTCTAACTGCATCAAAAAAGGATGCTCAATGATACAAGTTGGGCACCAAGAACCCCAAATATTCATCAAAAAAGGCTGATTTGGCAGGTTATCATTGGTCATGATACGACTGGTATCTGACAATAACGGCAGCTCAAAAGCGGGCACTGGACGCTCAAGAGCCGTATTAGTTACGATTTCGGTCGGCTGACCTAAACGAAAATAAAGCATGACTATAAAAGCGGCAAAGATGATCAGCGGAATCAAAAACCATATTCTTATTTGACTTTTTTTCATCATTTGATTGCTTTTTTTCTCAGGACTTTTTTGAGGAGACTTATCTGACTGAGTCATCTTATTTCTCCCCTATTATTGCCGTGGCATCTGTCGCATTATTGCTATCTAAGTCAGCAACGGTCGCAAAACCTGACTTGCTCGCTGCGATTTTAGCAGGGGTCTTGGTTGTTTTGATACGATAGCGCCTATCAAGCATACTCAACAGACTACCCAACGCCATAATAATAGCGCCAAGCCATATCCAGCGAATCAATGGCTTCACATAAATACGCACTGCCCATTGATTGCTACCCTCAGCGATAGGCTCACCGAGTGCGACATACAAATCACGCATGAGGTTGGCATTAATTGCCGCCTCAGTCGTCGGCATCGTACTGATGATGTAAGTTCGTTTTTCAGGATGAAGTATCGTTACTTCCTTGCCCTTCTTAGTTACTGTGACCTCTGCTTGCGTTGCATCAAAGTTGCTGCCTCTAGTCTCTCTTAAATCCGTTAATGCAAAGTCATAACCTTGGACATTAACCGTTTCGCCAATCCTTAATGCCACATCGCGCTCGATGCTTAAGGTACTGGTAAAGGCGACACCGATGACGGCTATAATAACGCCAATATGTGCAGTTTGCTGACCCCAGTAGCTTAAACGGAGCTTAGCTAAGCCCTTGAAGAAGCTTGGGGCGTTTTTGGTCTTATCTTTAAAATCAACTGCCATCCATAACAATACCCAAAAACTTACCGCTAGCGTCACGCCAATATTGAGCATGGCAGAGGGGCTAACAAAATAAGCAATGACTGCAGCTAAAACAAGGCTACTTGCCGCAATGACCATACCAACGCCCAACAGCGGACGACTGTCTTGTTTCCAGCGGATATTGGAGCCCATGCCCATTGCTATCATCAATAGCCAAGTCAATGGCACAAACAGCGCATTAAAGTAAGGAGGACCTACGGATACTTGACCTAAATTGAAGGCATCGGCAATGATAGGATAGAGCGTACCAAGTAATACCACTAAGGTCGCAATCAAAATGATAACGTTGTTAATGACTAAAAATGACTCACGGGAAATCAGCTGATACTGACTCTCAATAGTCAGACGCCAGCCACGCACAGCGAACATCAATAAGCCACCGCCAACAATGATACCAAGAATCACTAAAATCACTAAACCACGCGTGGGATCAGCAGCAAATGAATGCACAGAGGTAATGACCCCAGAGCGTACTAAGAATGTTCCAAGCAAGCTTAATGCAAAGGCAAAAATGGCCAGCATAATCGTCCACGCCTTAAAGACACCCCGCTTTTCAGTGACTGCCAGCGAATGCAGCAATGCCAAACCTGCCAGCCAAGGCAGCAACGAAGCATTTTCTACTGGATCCCAAAACCACCAACCACCCCAACCAAGCTCGTAATATGCCCACCAAGAACCCAGTCCAATACCAATGGTTAAAAATCCCCAAGCAGCCAATGCCCATGGACGTGACCAGCGTGTCCATACCGCATCCAAGCGCCCTTCCCACAATGCCGCCATACAAAACGCAAATGGCACCACCATACCAACATAGCCCATATACAGCATCGGTGGATGGATAATCAAACCAAAATCTTGTAAGACAGGGTTTAAATCAGCACCATCAACTGGCAGATTTGGCAAAGTACGGTCAAACGGCGACGAAGTAAAGATGAGCATTGCCAGCATCATCATTTGTACGCCAGCCAATATCACCAATACGCGCGCGCGCATCGACAATGGTAAACCACGACTAAAGTATGAGACCAAAGCACACCACGTTGCCATAATAGTCATCCATAGCAGCAGCGAGCCTTCATGCCCGCCCCACGTCGCTGATAACTTATAATACCAAGGCAGCAAGGTATTCGAATGCTGCGACACGTAGACGAGACTAAAATCATTATAATAAAAGCCTGCCATCAATGCGCCAAACGAGGTAATCATGGCGGCAAACTGCGCCCATGCCAAGCTCGGTGCCAAACGCTGCCAAGCAACATGGTCACGCATAACGCCTATGGTTGGTAAGACTACCTGCAAAATCGCCAACATAAAGGCGGCTAGCACGGCAAAATAACCCAATTCTGTGATTAACATACGGTCTAACCTTGTTTACCTTAATACGGTCATTGTTTATTTTAGGGATTGGTATTTCAGGATAGTCGAAAGTATCCAGTACTGATTACTGCTAGTATTTTTTGCTGTTATTATTAGCTAAACAGCCCCATCAGCCATTGAAGCTTGGGACGCTTACAGCATGGTACATTAGCGTCAACTTGTCACATTTCTGTATCCACTCTGTATGCGATGTGTGTAAAGAACATGAAAAACTACTTATCACTGCATGGCAGGGAAAAACACCAAGACTAAGTGCAACCAACCTGCCAAAAATCCTGTTAAGCCGCCAAGCACAATCAACGTCATTTCATCTTCACGAAAGGCAGGACGTAATAAGTTTTGGAATTCATCTGGCGTCAGGGCACGAATACGGTCACGAAATAGCCCAAATATTTTACTGGCACGGCTTTCATTGAGCTCAGGGTCACGTAGTGGCACCATCGTTGCGACAATTGATTTATCAATAATGGTATTTTTTAGTTGCCCAAACTCGCGGCGACCCAGTCCCAAGCGTAAAGTCGTATTAATGACGGGTGACTCTAAAACTTTATATAGATGCGATTTCATCAGCTCACGCGTTTCAATAGCGCGGTCACCATACATCATCTCATTCATGATGTTCTCAAGCGTCACCAAATCTTTGACTACAATCTCAGCAAAAACCACAGAGACCTCTTCTTGGCGCTTCATAAAGCCACCTTGCAGTCGATATCGAGCGATATGCGGTAATTGCGGCTTAATAAAGGGAAAACGGCTCTGTAGTGTAAAGAACTTTAAGTAACGAATATAATGCGGCTCTACAGGATTAAATACCATCCAAATAGCAATCCAGTTGGTCAGAAAACCCCAAATAGCCGCAAAGAAAGGGACTGTCCAGTGCTGCGGTACCACCAAAAATATAAACATCTGGATAATACCAAAGATTAAACCAATCAAAGCACTGATATGCCAAATAAAATCGATCTCTTTTTGTCCGACCTTTAAGAACATATTGACCATCAAACGGCGGTCGCTTTCCATCTTATTGACAATCATCTTACGCATATCAACCAAATCTTCGACATGGTACGTCAAGTCAGTTACCAAAGATTGCATAATGCTTGGCAGCTCTTGATGCGCTTGGGCGTAGACACGGCGCTTAAGGGCATAAGGTAGATTGCTCCACAACGCAGGCGAATGATCGAGCATAATTTCGTCAATCAAGCTTTCAAGGTTTTTATCGACTGCCTCAGTGATGAATACCGCCATCTGGTCTGGTTCCATCGCCTGAAAAAACTCATCAAGCGAGCCAAGTTTCGATAGCGTCTGATCAACAATCACGCCAGATATCTTACCTGCTTTTCTTGGTACAATGCCTTGCCAGCCAAGACCCGGTAGCCCAAAAAAGGGAAAGTTAGCGATTCGAATACCGCGAAACTTAATCGGATAAAAAAGCATCTTAAGCGCCATCCACACATGAATCCAAGTCACAAATGCTGTCACCGGCGGAATGGTCAGCATGGCAAAAAATTCAGGGTGCTCAGCGATTGTTTGCCACAATGAAGTTACAACCATGACTTTTTGTATCCTTGCCGTGATGATCGATGTTGACCAAATATTCTGAGCGCATTAAGAACGCTTAGCAACAAGAAGCCCTCTCCCCAATAACTACTACAAAATAAATCGCCTGATTTTAGCATACTTGACATCCATTCGCACAGTTAGACTCTAGACAAGTTGTGACTAGAGATGACACGTTTTGGGCGCTACTTTGGCACAGAAAACCCTTAAAATAATCTACCAAAGTTATTGCCAGTAGTTGATTTTACGAGCCTATTTTTATCCTTTATGTGGTTATTATGCATGTTAGTAAATATGTCATTAACCATAATAAGAGTGATCATAATGCCATCTTTCATAACAGCGATAAAATAAATGACTGCCTACTGCGTCATTGCTTTTGATCTGTTATAATTTGCCGTTAGATTTTACTAAGCATCCTATATAAAGAATTGCAAAATTATTGGCATAAGGTTCTCCTCATAGTGCGCTATGTCCTTGAAATAATTTAGCTTATTTTTTATGCTCACCTCGTTTTGTCTGCATGATATTTGACATACTCGACTGCTACTCTATCAATACCTCCTTTGATAACTTTTTGATTTATTGTCTCACTGACTGTTTGGGTACTGACTTTATATGAACAAACCGCTCACTCCTGATACCGAACAGGTCAATCGTATTTTTACCAGTCGAATTCTTATCCTTGGATTAATCATATTTTTGGGCTTGCTAGGGTTAATAGTACGTTATGGATTTTTACAGGTTTTTGCTCATGATAAATACACCACCCAAGCAGATAACAATCGCATTAAGCTGATTTCTGCCCCACCAAGCCGTGGCTATATTTATGATCGAAATGGGGTTATCCTCGCTGACAATCAGCCGGTTTTCACCGCTATGCTCAGCCCTGATGAAGTGGAAAACCCAGAGCGCACCTTACAATTACTCGCACCTATCTTTGATTTGACAGATGAAAATATCACCGATATTTTGGCGCGTCTGAGTAAAAGTAAAAACGATCCGGTGACCATCAAGATTGATTTAACCGAGGCGCAGTTGGCGCAGTTTAGTGAACGCAAACCCTTTTTCCCCGGTGTCAGCATCCAAAGCAAGCTCACACGCTCATACCCGTATGATGAGCTTTTCGCCCATGTTATTGGCTATGTGGGACGCATTAATGATAAAGAGTCTAAGCAGATCAATAAAGATCGCTATGCCGGTACAGACCTTATCGGTAAGATTGGTATCGAAGATTATTACGAAGATATTTTGCTTGGGCAACCCGGTTATCAGTCGGTAGAAACCAATGCGCACGGTGATATCTTGCGTCAACTTGATACCAAGGCACCGATTGCCGGCAATGACATTACCTTAAGCTTAGATTATGGTTTACAAGTCGTGGCACAGCAGCAGCTTGATGGTCGGCGCGGCGCTATTGTAGCGATAGATCCCAAAACTGGTGACGTGTTGGCATTTGTCAGCAATCCAAGTTATGACCCAAACCCTTTTATTTCCGGCATCTCATTTAAAGATTATGGCGATTTGCGTGAAGATTTGGATCAGCCTTTATACAATCGGGCTCTACAAGGTACCTACCCACCTGGCTCAACCATTAAGCCCTTTGAAGGCTTAGGCGGTATCCATTATGGTCTGCGGAATTGGGAAACTACTATTTACGATCCGGGTTATTTTAGCTTACCGGGTGATTCACACCGTTTTCGCGACTGGAAAAAAGGCGGTCATGGTACGGTTGACCTCAAAAAATCTATCGTTATGTCGGTTGATACTTATTATTATAAATTGGCATATGAGATGGGCATTCAGCGCTTACATGACTGGATGGTACGTTTTGGCTTCGGTGAAGAGACTGGCATTGACCTGCCCAATGAAAAATCTGGGATTATGCCTTCACCAAAATGGAAAAAAGATACGTATGATAAAGGCTGGTTACCAGGTGAAACTATCTCTGTCAGTATCGGTCAGGGCTATTTTTTAGCGACGCCACTACAGATTGCCAATGCAACGGCAATGACGGCAAGTAAAGGCCTTCATATTACACCGCATCTCTTGAAAAGTAGTGACGGCGCGGCGGCAGTCGATGTCATTACCAAGCCTGATGGTAAGATTGATTACAATGGCAAGCCTTCTGACTGGTTACGCATGCATGATGCGATGGAAGAAACCATCAAGGCGGGAACAGGACGTGGTATCTATACGCCACGCTATCGTATTGCTGGCAAAACAGGTACCGCACAGGTAAAATCTATTGCTCAAGGCAAAAGCTATAATAAATCCTCGATAGATAAGCGCCACTGGGATCATGCTTGGTTTAATGGCTTTGCACCAGTGGAAGATCCACAAATTGCCCTAGCGGTATTAGTCGAAAACGGCGGTGGTGGTAGTGTCGTTGCTGCTCCTATCGGTCGTGCGTTATTTGATTATTGGGTATTGCAGCGCGACACCAATCCTATTTTGCCGCCCACTGCTGATCAGCTAAAGGTCATTAAACGGCAAAAAGCATTTGAAAAAGCCATGCGTGATGCTATACGTGATAAAGAAGATAAAGCATTAGAGGCAGAAAAAGAAAAGCAAAAAGAACAGGCTCAAACCGCTACGACGACAGCGACTTCTGACTAACATATTCAGTATAAAGCAGACAACCAAGATAAGTTTATGAAAAGACCTTCAAGCGCGCGTAAGCCTAATAAAAACCAAAAAACCAAACCTATTGCGGCTGGTGAAGTACGTATCATCGGTGGTCAGTTTAAGCGCCGTATCGTGCGTTTTATTGAGGCAGAAGGCTTGCGCCCGACTCCAGACCGGCTGCGTGAGACCTTATTTAATTGGCTGATTAGCGACATTCATGATGCCCAAGTGCTCGATAGCTGTGCTGGCAGCGGGGTCTTAGGATTTGAAGCCTTATCACGTGGCGCATCTCACTGCACTTTTATTGAAATGAGTGCACTCCAAAGTCAGATGCTGCGCCAAAGTGCCGAGATGTTACGACTTGATAGCGACAGCCATCAAATTGTTCAAGGCACAGCTGAGCAAGTACTACTACAAAAAAATCTGGTACCGCAACCCTTCGATATCGTCTTTATCGACCCGCCTTATGCCGAGGATTTGTGGCAGCCGATTTTGACAGCACTCATTACCCAGTCGTTAATCACCACTGAAACGCTTATTTATCTAGAGGCTGATAAAGATTTAGCGCTTCAATTGAACCAATTAGCAGAAAACCTCAATGAGCATCTTGCCTCTCAAGCAGAGACAACGCAAGGCACGGTAGGTTTTGAGTGTCTTAAACAGACTAAAGTTGGACAAGTTGTTGCTGGACTTTATCGTCTATTATCGTCATAATTGTCCGGTTAATGAAAGCCATTAACAAATTTTACAAATGTTTAAAACCGCTAAAAAACTGGCCAACGCTGCAGTTTAATGTATATAAGGCGAAAATAAACCCCAATGCAGCTTGCAAGCGTAGGCGCTACTGCTTATAATGTGCAGTCTGTTTTTTGAGAGCCCCGTTCCCAGCTAAACTCTCAACGAATTCTAATTTTAAGGTTTTATCATGAAAACACTTAGTGCAAAACCAGCTGAAGTGACCCATGACTGGTATGTCGTAGATGCTGACGGCAAAACCCTTGGTCGCTTAGCTACTCAAATCGCTACACGCTTACGTGGCAAGCATAAGACTTGTTATACTCCACACGTAGACACTGGTGACTTTATTGTTGTCATCAATGCAGAAAAAATCGCGGTAACGGGTAAAAAAGCGCAAGATAAAAAATACTATCGTCACAGTGGTTACCCAGGCGGTATTAAAGAAACCAACTTCACTAAGCTGATTGCACATAAGCCTGAAGATGTTCTACACAAAGCGGTTAAGGGTATGCTTCCTAAAGGTCCTCTTGGCTACGCGATGATCAAGAAGCTCAAACTTTATGCGGGTACCGAACATCCACATGAAGCTCAGCAACCTAAAGAACTAGACATCTAAGGATACACTTATGGAACGCAATTACGGAACTGGTCGTCGTAAAACTTCTACCGCTCGTGTCTTTTTAGCGAAAGGTACTGGTAGCATCGTTGTTAACGGCAAACCACTTGACGAATACTTCAGCCGTGAAACTTCGCGCATGGTTGTTCGTCAGCCTTTAGAGTTACTTGACTCACCTACTGCTTATGACCTTTACATCACTGTAAAAGGTGGTGGTATTAGTGGTCAAGCTGGCGCAATCCGTCACGGCATCACGCGTGCATTGATTGAGCTTGATGAAACCAACAAACCTGCACTAAAAGCAGCTGGTTTTGTTACTCGTGACTCACGTCAAGTTGAACGTAAGAAATTGGGTCTACGTAAAGCACGTAAACGTCCACAATTCTCAAAACGTTAATCAAAGCTATCTCTTATATTTTTGCGACTGTTGTCTTTATCTCAGAGCAACAGCTGCAGCATTAAGAATAGATTTGCAAAACCTTATAAGCTGTCCGCAGCTTATAAGGTTTTTTTATGCCTGACAGTTTTATAAGCTGGGACTATTGTAAAAAACCAACTGCTATATCGCACTCATTTGCCGATAAATCCTGCATCTCAAGGTGCAAATTAACTTGCAAAGCCAAGCATACTGCCCCATCATAATCATAACTTTTCATCACTAGTAACAGTCTTATGAAAGCGCCTGAACAATACGATCCTAGCAAACCTGCCTCAAAGAGCAGCATGCCACCACCAAGTATACAGCCGCCTGCTAAGTCTCCGGCTCTACCTGTTGGCACGCCGACGATCACCCAAACCCATAAACGAACCGCTCAAGCAGAGAAAAAACCTTTCGAGTGGCAGTTTTTAATGCCTAAGTATTGGGGTATTTGGCTATTATTTGCTATTTTTTTGCCACTGATTTATCTACCACTACGGTGGCAATTTTGGCTCGGTCGTAAGCTAGGCATTTTAATTTATACTGTCATAGGCTCACGTCGCCGTGATACTTTGATTAATCTGAAACTGGCATTTCCAGAAAAACCAGAAGTTGAACGTGAGCTGATGGCAAAGCAAGTCTTTGTCAATCAGGGCATTGGTGTGTTTGAGACTCTGTGTGCTTGGTTCCGTCCCAATGTCTTTACCCGTACCGTATCTATTTCAGGATTGCAGCATGTCATTAATGCACAAAATGAGGGTCGTGCGGTCATCTTATTGGGTGCCCATTATACGATGCTTGATCTAGGCGGTATGCTCTGTACCCAATTCTTCCCAATGGATGGTATGTATCGTCCGCAAAATAACGCATTGCTTGATTGGTTTATTTATAATGGACGCACAAGTATTCTGAGCAAACAAATCTCCAACCGTGATATGCGTAGTCTCGTTGGCTCTCTTAAAAAGGGTCATGTGATTTGGTATTCACCGGATCAAGATTATGGTTTGAAACAAGGTGTCATGGCGCCATTTTTTGGCGTACCAGCAGCAACCCTTACGGCAACGCGGCGATTGGCAACCTTAGGTAATAAAGAGCATCCACCAGCCGTGATGGCACTGCATACCTATCGGCAGACACCAGACAATTTACCAAGCCGCAAACGCCCTCATTATCATCTGACGATTACACCCGAATTGGATAACTACCCTAGTAATGATGAAGTGGCTGATGCGACGCGCGTTAATGAATTGCTAGAGGGCTTGATTCGTATTGATCCCACTCAGTGGATGTGGTTCCATCGCCGTTTTAAAAACGCTCCCGAAGGTCGTAGGGATATCTATAAGTAAGCTTTGATTCCCACGAAAATCACTGGCAAAATTTGCTATAATTTGCAGCTAATATTTTTTGCTATTATTAGCATATAAATAACCATAAATTTATAATAATTTGATCAATAAATAACGGATTTCCCATGAGTAATAATCAGATTTCTGACAGCCAAACTACTATTAATAGCTCAGCAGCAGCCAAACGTATCCTTACGGGTATCAAACCGACTGGCACCCTACATTTGGGGAATTACGTTGGTGCAATTCGTCCAGCGATTCAGTCTATCCAAAACAGTGATGATGAAGCATTTTTCTTTTTAGCAGATTATCACGGTATTATCGGCTGTTATGACCCTGCTATTATTCATGAATCAACCAAAGCTATTGCAGCAACTTGGATTGCTTGTGGTCTTGATCCAGAGCGCGTGACTTTTTATCGTCAATCGGATGTGCCTGAAATCCCTGAGCTTGCTTGGATTTTAAACTGCTCATGTGCTAAAGGTCTGATGAATCGTGCTCATGCTTATAAAGCGGCAGTCGATATCAATATGGAAAAGGAAGATGTTGATCCTGATCAGGGTATCAATATGGGGCTGTTCGGCTATCCTGTACTAATGGCAGCAGACATCTTGATGTTTAACGCCACGCATGTGCCTGTTGGTCGCGATCAAATCCAGCATATCGAGATGGCTCGTGATATTGCTGGCACCTTTAACCATCGATATAAGCCGCTGTTTACGCTACCGTCTGCCGTTGTAGATGACGATATTCCGCTACTCACAGGTCTTGATGGGCGTAAAATGAGTAAGAGCTATAGCAATACTATTCCTCTATTTGGTGATCTCAATCCACAAGTTAGCAGTGAAAAGCAGATGCATAAAGCCATCATGAAGATCGTTACTAACTCGCAGTTACCTGCTGAGCCAAAAGACCCTGATGACTCTGCTATTTTTGAGATTTATAAAGCCTTTGCAACGCCAGAAGAGATTGCCGATATGCGTGCGCAGTTTGCCGCTGGTATTGGCTGGGGCGATGCAAAACAAGCGTTGTTTGATAAAATCAATAATGAAGTTGCCCCGTTCCGCGCACGTTACGAAGAGCTCATGGCAAACCCAAAAGAGTTAGAAGAAATCCTACAGATGGGGGCAGAAAAAGCCCGTCGTCATAGCCGTAAGCAATTAGATAAGGCTCGCCGCGCTATTGGTATTCGTCCACTTGCTAAACTTAAATAACTTATTATTTATGATGATAATAGCCTGCTGCCATGCAAAGTGAACGATTAACTGAGTCTAGCGTAGAGATTCATGATATGTCTCTGCGCATCTATCAGACGCCTGTGCAACATTTGCCAGAAGATCTGTATGTGCCGCCGCAAGCATTTGCCATTTGGCTTGAGCAGTTTGCGGGACCATTAGATTTTTTATTATATCTGGTCAAGAAAAATAACGTCGATTTGACACAGATGCCTATATTGCCGATTACAGAGCAGTATTTGGCTTATATCAGTGAATTGGACACCAATCATTTTGAGTTGGCTGGTGACTATCTCCTAATGGCATCAACCTTGATTGCGATCAAGACTGAGCTGCTATTACCTAAACCAGAAACGCCTGCAAACGAGCGCGATCCAAAAGCTGAACTGATTGAGCGTCTTGAAGAATATGCCCAAGTCAAAGCTGCCAGTCAACGTTTAGACAATTTAATTCGACTTGAGCGCGATGTGTTTTTGGCGATGGTCAGTATGCCTAGTCAAGATGCTATGAATGCTGAGCTACCAAGCTATTCACCGACTCTGTTGATTGATAGCTTGTTTAAAATGCAGTTACAGCCAGACTATCAGATGCATAGCATCAAGATCGATGCCGTGCCGCTTGCTGATCGTATCGCTAGTATCAGTCGACAGTTAAGCACGGATGGCGCGCACTCTTTCTATGAGCTATTAGACAAAGCTCAAGGCAAGATCGGTGTGGTGGTTAGCTTTGTCGCAGTGCTTGAATTGATGAAACGTCAATTAATTGGAGTGGTTAATAGACATGCAGACAGTCATATCAATGATAACAGTCCTGATGATACCCCTATTATTCCACACGACATTCTTGGGCAATTAACCTTAGAGTGGTTGGCGTAATCTACACTCTCTCAATAACCCACCTAATATAAAACTATCAAACTGAAGAAGATGACATTGCAATGGCACATAAGGGCAATACCAAAGAAGACTTGCTGTCTCTTGATCAGATAAGCAAACATATCGAAGTGCTACTACATGCATCAGAAGCACCTTTAACTGCTGCTAGCTTAAAAAAGCATCTGTCATTGACAACCAATACCTTCAACAAAGCAATGGAATTACTCAAGCAGCGCTTAGAAGCAAGTGTCTTAAGCTTACATAAGACAGCCAGTGGCTATCGTTTGCAAATTACTGATGACTATAGTGCTTTAATTCAGCAAGTCTTCCCTCAACGCCAAGAACGTCTCAGCCAAGCCTTGTTAGAAACTTTGAGTGTCATTGCCTACAAGCAACCCGTGACACGCAGTGACATCGAGCATGTACGCGGTGTGACGTTATCGAGCAATATCTTACGCCAACTATTTGATAAAGGCTGGATTGAAGAGAAAGGTTATAAAGATACCTTAGGGCGACCGGCATTGCTACACACCACCGCGCAATTCTTAGATGCTTTTGGATTGAACCATTTGGATGAGCTACCACCGATGCCAGATATAAATGCCATCAGCGCAGTTTCTTAGATAAAATGTTTCCCATAAAAAAGGACACGCCTAAATGGCGTGTCCTTTTTTATTGTTTTAATGAGTCAGCTTCATCAATGAAATGCTGACCAATCCTACTGATTGATGATATCAACACCCTTTGGTGGTGTAAATTTAAATTGGCTGCTACCAATGCTCGGGTTCATCTTAATACCACTGAACTTAATCGACGTGGTCTGTCCCAAACTGTCATTTAATACCATCATCACAGGCTTACCACCGCTAAAGCTCATAGACAAGCTCTTGAAGCTGGCACTAGCTGACTTTGGATACAGCACATAGTAATTTTTATTGGCATATGGCTGGGTGATTTTAAAATTCTTATCGATTTTACTTGGATCACCTGACAATAGTAGCGCCGGTGTATTACCTACCTGGCTGTCGACTTTTTGTTTGGTCGCTTGCTCCAAATCCTTATCATAAATCCACATTGAGCTACCATTAGCCACAATCAATTGCTCTGATGGTGATTTGGTTTCCCAGCGAAAGTTATTTGGACGTTGTACACTCATACTACCGCTAAACGTCCCACTATTAGCACCCTTAGTCGTCTGGCTAAAATTGGCAGTCATGCTTTTAGTGTTGGTCAACAGCTTGTTTAAACGCTTAGCTGCCGTTATATTATCAGCTGGCGCAGCTGTCGCCGATTGCGTCAATGCCATCATCGGCGCTGCGACACCAAGAGTAGTCATTAATACACCAGTTAAAGCACCGCTCATTACTTTTTGTTTTAAAGTCATTTTTTTCGTTAATAAAGTCATTATAAATCCTCTCTCAAAATGCAAAATAGCATAAAAATAAAACGTTTTATTAAGTTTTTGTTTTCAGTAAATACTTATCGAACCAGTAAAAAACTGATGTGATAAAACGATGAGGACAGTGTGCCAGTTTTTTTATTACGCGCCTAGTCATGATTTGCAATCATTACTACTGCTGGCATACAGGCTTGTAAACACAACAGTTACACAGTAATAAATGGTCGTTATGATGGTTTTAATAGTTTTTAGCGCTGGTTAACATAAGCTTATAGCAGTTTATAGGCATAAAAAAGCCCTTACGACCAAACGGTAATAAGGGCTTTTTTAGTCATCAAATTATTTTATCTAAAAGATAAAATAATTCAGATGGGCAACTAGGCGCTTTCAACCATCACATAACGACGGTTAAATTTACCTTTGGTCGCAAATTTTACCAC
>NZ_DATIRM010000371.1:0-4786 GCF_035469765.1 Psychrobacter sp. | reverse complement strand
TTATAATGAGCAATCGCTTTATCGCCCCATGAGTATGGGTCGCCACTGTCATGACGTAGACCATCGAAAAGCTTGGCAAAATACAAATCAAAATCTCGTAAAAACGCATCCATACCGACGACGTCAGTCAGCGCAATACCCAAATCACCACGATACTCATGTACCCACGCTTCAAGGGCGGCTTTTTGTGAATCACGTAGGCGCACATCCAATGCCTGAAATGCCTGCATAAATTCGTGCGCCATCGTTCCTATTGGTGTCATGCCAAGCTTTTTTGCCAAATAAACGTTAGAAGTACCACTTACTATGTTTGGTTCAGCCTTATGCAAAGTTTCAACTACATGAGCTTGCCAGTCTTTATTAAATCGTCTTCGCGTCCCAAAGTCAGCGACAATAAATTTTGGAATATCATGACCATCTTTCGACTGTGCCGCTGCATACTGATGCAATAATTCAACCTTTTTATCTAAGCGGCGCTGACCTTCTTCAAGCACACTAGCATCGGTTAATGCCTTGAAATATAGCTCATTGACGATTGCCAATACAAATACTTCAAAGAACATCGCTTGAATCATCGGTCCTTCAATATCGATAAATAAGCGACCTTTGTCATCGGTACTGACCGTGATAAAACGACGCTTTAGCTTGAAAAGCTCTAAATAATCAACGAAATCAGAACGCATAAAGCGCAAACCACGCAAATATTCAAGCTCATCTTCCAAAAAACGCAATTCACACAAGCTGTCTAACTGCTGCTCTAATTGTTTTTTGATATCAGCAAGCGGATAAGCGGCATCTTTATTATTACGGCAGCGAAAGCGGTAGACGCCATGAGTCTGTGGAAATTGATGCAGCATGGCTTGTAGCATCGTAAATTTGTATAAGTCATTATCAAGTAACGAGGTAATAATAGGTGTAAAAGTGGTAGTAATAGGAGTATGGGTAACGGTCATGTTACGGCCTTAAATGCAAAAATGAGAAGTCGCCAAAGGTATCAAGCGACAAAATAGGGATAGGTAACTCTATGGATGCCACTAATAGATAGTTATAAGCGTTTGAGTATAACGAAATTTAGGTTATTTTTCATAGTTCAGCAGCGATAACAGCAAAATTACTACGATTGACAGGACTATTCTCTACATTATTAACCGCCTATCACCTATAAAAAAGACGCTAAGGATAGTCTTAGCGTCTTTTTATATGGCTATTACACAATGTTATTTACTAAGGTTTTGCAGGTTTAACCAACTTTACAAGTGGCGCATAGCCTGACTGCGGCATCACATCGACTGGGATAAACTGTAATGCACCGCCATTGATACAATAACGCAGACCACCACGGTCCTTAGGACCATCGGGGAATACATGACCCAAATGCGAATCTGCGACACGCGAGCGAACCTCGGTACGGACCATATTAAAGGCCATGTCATCGTGTTGAGTAATCACCTGCTTGTCAATAGGCTTAGTAAAACTTGGCCAGCCACAACCAGATTGGTACTTATCGGTTGATAAGAATAATGGCTCTCCGCTGACCACATCGACATATACACCAGGAGCAAATAGCTCATCATACTCATGGCTAAACGCGCGCTCAGTGCCAGCATCTTGCGTGATATTATACTGGGCTTTAGTTAAGGTGTTTTTGAGTGCGTTTTTATCAAAGCCAGCATAACGCTTAGCATCTAGCGTCTCAGCAACACTATTTACCGGTGCTAGCTTGGTACGTGCTGTGCCTTCAGGCTTATCATCAGCGAGACTTAAATTAACGTGACAATAGCCGTTTGGGTTTTTCGCCAGATAATCTTGATGGTACATCTCAGCCAAGTAAAAATTGTCCAATGCTTGGTTTTCAACCACGACTTTTTGCTTGTGTTGGCTTTGCACACGTTTGAGCGCCGCATCTATCACCGCTTTGTCGGCTTTATCGGTGTAATAAACGCCTGAACGATACTGCACACCACGATCATTACCTTGCTTATTTAGGCTGGTTGGATCAATGACGCGGAAATAATATTTTAAGATAGTATCAAGGTCTGTTTTATCCGCATCATAGGTGACTTTGACCGCTTCGGCATGCCCTGAGCCACGAATCACTTGCTCATAGCTAGGGTTGGCGGTACCACCATTGGCATAACCTGATACTGCATCAATAACGCCATCGACGCGCTCCATATAAGCTTCAACGCCCCAGAAGCAACCGCCAGCCAAATAGATCGAGCGCGTATTAATCGCTTTACCTTTGTCATTATAGTAAACACCATCTTTTTGCTTGATGGTTTCAATCTTACTGTTATTATCCAATGCTTGCGTATTTGCTGGTTTGGCACTGCCGGCTTTGAGCTCAGCAAAATCATTATTGGCGTTTTCAGCCAATGCATAGGCTTGCTCGGCGGATATATTACCTTTGACTAAATGCACTAAGTTGCCATTTTTATCAAGTATCGCCCAGCTTGGATAGACCTGTACGCCAAGCTTATTAATCAGCTCACCTGAAGCATCCGATAATACGGGCAACTTTGGATAATCGGCTTGCACGCCTGAATACCAAGTGCTGAAATCTTTATCGGCTTTTTCGTTTAGATGTCCGGGACTTGCCACAGTGACGACATTTAAATCGGCAAATTTTGGATCCGTACGCCATTTTTCTGTCTCTTCAAGCGTTCCTAAACAGAGCGGACACCAGCTTGCCCAAAATTTAACAAGGGTTGGCTTATTGGGGTCAATAACTGCAGCCCCAGTCTCACCCAAACCTTTGGTCAGCTGTGGCAATGCCTGCATCTGCTTAAGCATGTCAGATGGCAACATATCACGTGAGCTTTTCACCCCACTGTTTTGCGTGCTCGTACTTGCGCTACTACTTGTATTATTTTCCGCGCTACTCATTTGCCCACAAGCAACCAATATCCCTGCACTCAAGACTGTCGTGACGCCAAAAGCACTGACATTCTTTAACCAACGTGATGAATTACGCGGTATGGCTGTCGCTAAATCGTCAGCGTGATTATGGTCATGATTATGAGTTTTTTTATGTGACATGAGATATCCTTTTTACGAAGTCTTACGGCCGTGAGCTAGCAATGCTAGAGCGATTCACGGTTTTTTAATATGTTGATTAGGGTGAGTGGAACGAGATTTTTGGAGAAAGCAAAAATGCTGTAGAGCTAGTAGCTGGTTTTTAATAAAAATAGGTTTTAAATAAAGACAGGTAAAACAGTATGAGGATTGATCAAGAAATTTTACACTATGCTCATACTATTAAAATCAAACTATCTGTTGAAATAAAATCATCTATATTATATTAGCTTACCTTAATAGTATATACCGATACTGGAGTTTACTTTAATAGTAAAATATAGATTGCTACACTTTTTTAACAACATAGTAAGAGTAGAGAGATAGAGGAATGTATAGGGAAAACAAAACTGAGGGAGCAACAACTATGATATAAATGGCAGAATTAGCAACACGCTGCTAGAGCGTGTCCTCATTTTAAAAATGGTGATAAAAATGAGATAAATTGCCGTTAAACAAGGAAAATAGTGCAAATAATATCGAGATATTGATAAGCTATTTGATGATGTTTGGCAAAATTTAGCCATTTTTAGCCCATTTAGAGGACATTCGATTGAATTGAGGACAAGCCCTAGTGTTTAGCCGCCATAAATTTTGCTACATATTCATCAGCGGGATTATGACGTAAATCGCTTGGCGTACCGGTTTGTACCAGACGTCCACCATTTAAAATACTAATACGCTGACCTAGCTTGGCGGCTTCATCGATATCATGGGTAATAAAAACAATCGTCTTATTCAATCGTGCTTGCAAGTCTAGTAATTGATCTTGTAGTTGAGCGCGAATCAAAGGATCGAGCGCAGAAAACGCTTCATCCATGAGTAATATAGGGTTATCCATTGCTAATGCACGTGCCAGCCCAACACGTTGCTGCATGCCACCAGATAGCTCATCAGGATAGCTACGCTCTAGATTTGATAGCCCAACTTCATTGAGCCAGTACCGAGCCACCTCATGACGCTCCTTAATACTCATTTTTCGTACTCGCAAACCATAAGCGACGTTTTGAATGACGGTCATATGAGGTACTAGACCAAAATGCTGGAATACCATACTGACTGTTTGCTGACGATAGTGCTGCAACTCTTTATCATTGAGTTCTAAGATATTCATAGCAGTCGCTGATTTTATAGCATTTAATTTTACAATATCTGGCGGTAATATATTATTATCTGTAGCCACGCCCGTAGAAGGCATCTCAGTCATAGGTTTTCTTGCATTATTTGTATTGATAGAGGTATTTACCCATATCTTACCGCTGGTTGGGTCAATCAAACGGTTGATATGACGTATCAAAGTTGACTTTCCGGAACCTGATAGTCCCATGATACAGTGCAACTCCCCTGCCTTGACTGCTAGATTAATATCATACAACCCGACCGAATAGCCGGTCTGCTCCTTGACCGCAATACTATCCATACCCTCAGCCAGTAATGCCAATACCGTTTTGGCTTGCGTTTGACTGGCGTTATATATTTTACTGATATTTTCTAGTTGGATATGATTCATCGCCGTTCTCGCTGTTTGCATGATTTTATCGGTATCGTTTTTATAATTATGATTTCAAGGTAAGCACTATCTTAGCAATAGTGAGCAACTCGCTAACCTATCGGGCGTCTAGCACTGGCAAGCGTTTTCTGCCGGGCCCGCTTGCCTTGTCCAAAGGCTTGGGTGATGCGGTCAATGATAATCGCTACGATGACAATCGCC
>NZ_DATIRM010000370.1:0-7720 GCF_035469765.1 Psychrobacter sp. | reverse complement strand
CAGGTGATGCTAAATACTGTCTAGTTATCGTTGATAAAAACGTACTTCATCAACTGTTACTGGGAGTATAACCTTAGGTATTACGTCACTAAAATAGTCTCACAGACTGTTTTAATGACGTTCCTCATTCGAGAAGTTAGTTTACCAAGTATGGTTCTATAATTTCTTCAACATAGCTCAATTTATCAAATATTTACTTTATAGCAGGCTGTTCAAGAGTCATTGGTTTATCCGCTATTGGCTTAGTAAATGACTGCATATTGGGTTGCTTGCCATCCTGACGCAGTTTTAACAGTACTTTTTGATGCCAAGGTAGACGCTGATAAGCCAAAAGCTGCTCAGCAATTTTTTTATTATTTTGCAATGTCTGCGTATTTTGAATCACATATACAGTTCTTGAGACTTGCTTTAACGTCTGCCCTTTCGCGTTTTTGACTACAGCATTGATTACATGAGAACCCGGTAAAATATCAACGGTAGAAATCGAAGCGCTTAAACCTTGAGCTACTTCATTACCATCAAGCATAATACTCACACTATCGCCTGTTTGTAATGCAGGTTTGATTTGTAGAGTAACCACGATACTTTGCGCCGGACGACGATACGCACGCTCTTCGCTAGGCTCAATCATGGTTAATTGATAATTGACACGTGGTGCTTGAGTTGTGTTCGAGGCATTTGCCATCGCTGGCGGTGTAACATTGCTAGCAACCATTGGCTTAGCAGGTACAGTAGAATTGCTATTTACTGCAGTGCTGTTAGTAGTACTGTTGGACGTAGAGCGAGTATCTGTAATGACAGAAGTTTCACTAATTTGCTTGCCCGATTTATTTTCGTAGTTCTGCGGGCGATCAGTAAAAGTGACTTGACCCGTTTTTTCATCAATGACTTTATAAATAGGCGCAGCATTCGCTATAGGCGTGTAGAGACTGGCTATGCTAATCACAGAACCTGTCAGCAGGCTTAGCGTCAGATTTTTATTTAAAGAACTGCTTTTTGATAATGGAGTCATAGTCAGTCAGCCTAATAGATACTTATTATTAATATATAGATGAACCTATTATGCGTTACTTTTCATATTAAAGCAGTATCGTCTGCACAGAAATTTTGTCAGCTCAATCAACATAAGTATTCAAGCGCAAAAAAACCAGCTAAGACTTACTTAACTGGTTTTTTATTGAAATTTTAAATGTCTAACAGCAAATTAACAGCTGTAATACAAGTCAAATTCAACTGGATGTACCGTGATATTAACGCGCTGTGCTTCTTCTTGTTTGAGTGCAATATAAGCTTCTAACATCTCTTTGGTGAATACATCGCCTTTTAATAAGAACTCATGATCATCTTTTAACGCTTGTAGTGCCACTTCTAAATTTTCAGCAACTGTTGGAATCGATGCTTCTTCTTCTGGCGGCAAATCATACAAGTTTTTGTCAGCGGCTTCACCTGGATGCATTTTGTTTTGAATACCGTCAAGACCTGCCATCAACAGTGCTGCAAACGCTAAATATGGGTTAGCTGCTGGATCAGGGAATCTCGCTTCAACACGCACCGCTTTTGGGCTGCTGACATGTGGAATACGGATAGATGCTGAGCGGTTAGATGCTGAGTAAGCAAGCTTAATAGGCGCTTCATAATGAGGCACTAGACGCTTGTAGCTGTTGGTCGATGGATTGGTAATTGCATTAAGTGCACGAGCGTGTTTAATGATACCACCAACAAAATATAGTGCCGTTTCAGACAAGCCCGCATATTCATCGCCAGAGAAAGTATTGACGCCATCTTTTGAGATTGACATATGGACGTGCATACCAGAACCATTATCACCGACGATAGGCTTTGGCATAAAGGTTGCTGTTTTTCCAAACTGATGAGCAACGTTATGTACGGCATATTTGAGTTTTTGCACTTCATCTGCTTTGCGTACAAGCGTGTTAAAAGCAACGCCAATCTCTAACTGACAAGGCGCAACTTCATGGTGATGGACTTCGATACAGCCTTCACCAATCATATCTTCGATACGATCGCACATGACGGTACGCATATCTTGTGCGCTATCAACAGGTGGCACTGGTACATAACCGCCTTTGACACGTGGGCGATGACCCATGTTGCCCCACTCGTAGTCTTTGTTAGTTGACCAAGCAGCTTCTTCAGCGACGATTTCATGACTGACACCAGACATGCCCACAGACCATTTTACTTCATCAAACACAAAGAATTCAGGCTCAGGACCAAAATAGGCAGTGTCACCAATACCGGTAGATTTTAAATACTCTTCAGCACGGCGCGCAATAGAACGTGGATCACGGTCATAACCTTGTAGGGTTGATGGCTCAATGATGTCACAAGTCACAACAACCGTAACCGCATCAAAGAATGGGTCAATAAACGCCGTCTCAGGATCAGGACGCAAAATCATGTCTGAGGCTTCAATCCCTTTCCAACCAGCAATCGATGAGCCATCGAACATTTTGCCATCTTCCATCGATTCTTCATCAACGCTATGAGCTGGAAAGCTCATATGATGCTCTTTACCGCGGGTATCAGTGAAGCGAAAATCAACCCATTTGGCGTTGGATGATTTGATCAGATCAAGTAGTTTATTTGACATAAATAGTTTCCCTTGTGATTATCATAGTGCTGAAATTATGGTAGTGACTTTGTAGTATTGAATAGCACTGAGGTTGAAGATGACGATTTTTACTCGTTATTCATACTAATAGTCAGTATCCGTCTTTATTATTAATGACACATTTTTATCAATTAGACAAATGCAATTGCTATTCTAACAATATCTCGCTAACAATGTTGCACTCTTCAGACGCTGATTGATAAATAATCTGTGCTGCAAGGCAATACAGGATACTTGTGCGCTAGAAGGATGCAACAGCCATGCCAACCTAGTTAATATTAATATTTTAGGTCATCAAATATTGTATTTATTACCAATAAATACAATAGGTTAAAAAATTAGTCTTCTTTTCCAGAAAAGCCAACGTCTTAAATTTGCTTCTAGTAATACATCGTGTTGATTCAAAATTATAATAATAGCACTATTAAGGTGCATTACTAATAATATATTCAGTGCATATGCACCGTAATAGCACATTATAAATTATTTTTGAAAATATACTTTCTTTAAGCAGTGGTAATGATGCCAGTTTGCCTTTCCATTGACGATTAAACATACTTTTATCTATCGACATTCAACGTATAGAATCATCACATTTGATAGACGACAAAATAATGTTAAGATAACGACGTTATAAAACCTTTAATCTTAAGTGACTGACAAAAGCCACCTGCAAAAACCGCCATACAAGTTTATTAATCAACACTAATTAATTAATACTAAAAGCAAGCATCTTAATAAGTTGAAGCCTTCATGATTCTGATGATCGATAACTACGACAGCTTTACGTACAATATTGTACAGTACTTCGGTGAATTGCAGCAGGACATCACCGTCTGTCGTAATAATGAGATTAGCATTGAGCAAATAAAAGCGCTTGCGCCTGACGCCATCGTTATTGGTCCTGGACCTTGCACCCCTGACAGCGCTGGCGTCTCACTTGAATTGATTAGTACCTTTAAAGGAATGATACCGATATTAGGTATCTGCTTGGGTCATCAGGCTATTGGACAGGCGTTTGGCGGTAAAATAGTCAAAGCAAGCGAAGTGATGCACGGACGCTTATCCGCTATTTACCATAATGGACAGGGTGTGTTTATAGATTTACCCAATCCTACACAGTTTACCCGCTATCACTCACTGGTCATTGATAAATCAAGCTTACCAGAAGGCTTTGAGGTCACTGCTTGGACACGTAATACCGATGGCAGTATAGAAGAAATCATGGGTATTCGTCACCGCGATTTTGCCATTGAAGGGGTGCAGTTTCATCCTGAATCTATTTTAAGCGAGGCCGGCTATCAGCTGCTTAATAACTTTTTACAGGCGCATCATTTGGCTGTGATAGACACCGATAATTTGCCACAGGTGGGCTAGCCGCTAATCGTTGTGTCAACATTTAAAATAATAATAAGCGAGAATATAATGACCACTGCTCCTTTGCAGAACGTACTTTCAAACGTAACCCGTACGCCAGAAGATATTCATCAGCTGTCAGATGACAGTATCCATGAGCTACTGACCACCGCATTAGGTAGAATTTTTCAACACATTGATCTGACCTTTGACGAGATGTATCAAGTGATGCTAATCATCATGCAAGGCAGATGCAGCGATGCCATGATGGGCGCTATCTTGACCGGTCTGCGTATGAAAGGCGAATCAATTGATGAAATTACTGCCTCGGCGAGTGCCATGCGTGCATTAGCGGCCAATATCGCCCCAAAAGACTGTCGCTATATGGTCGATATTGTTGGTACAGGAGGCGATGGTGCTAACTTGTTTAACGTGTCCACAGCGGCAGCGTTGGTAGCAGCAGCAGCAGGTGCACAAGTTGCCAAACATGGTAACCGCGGGGTTTCAACCAAGTCTGGTAGCTCAGATTTGCTTGAGCAAGCCGGTATCAGTCTATCGCTGACGCCTGAGCAAGCGCAAGCCTGTATCGAAGACCAAGGTATTGGATTTTTGTTTGCGCCAAACCACCATAGCGCCATGCGTTATGCCAATCCGGTACGCCGCGAGCTAAAATCTAGAACGATTTTTAATATATTAGGTCCACTTACCAACCCTGCTGGTACGCCCAATTTAGTCATTGGTGTCTTTACCGCGCAGTTATGTGAACCTTTGGCAAAAGTGATGAAGAACCTTGGTGCGCGACATGTGATGGTCGTCGGTGCAAAAGATGGTTTGGATGAAATCAGCCTTGCAACATCGACTACAGTGGCTGAATTAAAAGATGGTGAAATCTCCGTCTACGACATGATGCCAGAAGACGCGGGCATAGAGTCACAAACCTTGATTGGCTTAGACGTGGACTCACCAGCGCAAAGCCTTGAGCTAATACGTGCCGCTTTGTCAGGCTTAGAGACACATGACCGTTCAGTGCTTAAAGCGCGCGATATGATTGCATTAAATGCAGGCGCATCGATATATACTTCAGGACTTGCCAGCAACTATCCAAACGGCGTGAGCCGTGCACAAAAAATTATCCAAAATGGTGATGCTTTAGTTAAGCTTGAGTCTTTGGCGCATTATACGCAACAGCTCGCAGCGCAAAATTAACGGCGCTTACTTTTTATGATGTTACTTTGTTTGTGATGTCGCTTTATTTGTGCTGATACTTTAAATTTACCAGTACACAGTTCACGCTATTATTACCTATTTATAGTTAATCAAATTTGGATACCGCCATGACTATTAGCACGCCATCTCACTCAGATATTCCTTCAGTATTACAGCGTATCGTTGCTACCAAACACGATGAAGTTGCTGCTGCTCGTAAGCTATTATCACTTGAAGACTTACAAGAGAAAGTTGCAGCGGATAAGCAACCTCGTCGCGGTTTTGCCAGTGCCCTGCGTGGCGCTGATATCGGTATTATTGCTGAGATAAAAAAAGCATCACCTTCTAAAGGTATTATCAATCACAACTTTGCTCCTGCCTTATTTGCTAAGCAGTATGAGCAAGCAGGTGCAAGCTGTCTGTCTGTATTGACTGATCGTGACTACTTCCAAGGTGATGATAGCTATTTGGTCCAAGCACGTGAAGCTTGTCGCCTACCGATATTACGTAAAGATTTTATGATTGATGTCTATCAAATTTATCAGTCATATCTACTTGGCGCAGATTGTATATTACTCATTATGGCGTGCCTTGATGATGCACAGGTGCAAGAGCTGCATGCGCTAAGCATCGAGCTTGGTATGGATGTGTTGATCGAAGTGCATACGGCAGAAGAGCTTGAGCGTGCCCTACAGCTGCCACATTCAGAGCACAACATCTACGGTATCAACAACCGTGATTTAAACACCTTTGATGTGGATTTGCAGACGACACTTGAGTTAAAAAACACGCTATTACGCGAACTTGCCATTGATGATGCATTTTCTGCTAATCCCAATGACAGCCTACAACGTCCGCTTATCGTGACCGAAAGTGGCATCCATAGCAGCGATGATATCTGCCTGATGTTAAGCCACAATATTCAGCACTTTTTAATCGGTGAGCAATTTATGAAAACCGATCATCCTGGACAAGCGTTACAATCCTTACTTGCGAGCGTCGCAGCACAGGCGTAAAGTAAGTGAGATAGTTTGTGCAAAGCCAGCATGACCTGAGTCATCGCATTAATTGCCTTTAGTACTCAGTCAATCGTTAGTACTTTATATTATTCCCTTTATTCACTAACCAACGATACGTTAACTATTATGTCAAACTCTCTATTTTCAAAAGAAATGCAAGACCAACTCAAAGAGCTTAAAGGTCAGTTGAGTAAAGGTCGTGATACTGTGTCACCTGATGGCGACAATGCTAAACCAACTGAGCCTGTCTCGCTATTGACTCAAAAGCAAGTTAAAAAAACCGTTAAGCAGATGGACTCTGAACATATCGATGATGATAAAGTGCTGTTTATGCAAGCAATGCATGGTGTTAATCAGCTAGAAGATAAAAACCTTCGCTCACCTGCCAATGCAGCAAAAGCCAAGAAGCCTGATGCAGCGACACTGTCTAAACGTGCAGCGGCTCAAGGCAGTGAAGCGAGCGACTTGGGCGCAGGCTTATCAGATATGCAAGCGCTATTGAATCCTGTTGCGGGCGAAGCCTACTTATCTTATAAAAACCCTACCCTACAAAACAAGATTTTTACCCAGCTAAAACAAGGTAAATTGCGTTGGTATGATGCCGTAGATATTCATGGCTGCACTATCGAAGAAGCACGTGTGGCGATAACGCAGTTGCTCAGCCAAGCCAAGCAAAACAATGAAACGTCAGTAAAAATCGTCCACGGCAAAGGCAGTGAAGCAATTCTAAAAACCTGCGTCAACGGTTGGTTGCGCCAATTACCAGAAGTATTAGCATTTTGCTCAGCCCCGCCAAAAGATGGTGGTAATGGCGCAGTATTGGTCCTGCTTAAAAAAACCAAAACTGATACCGAATAATTTTTAGTATGAATCATAAGAGGACTGCCAATAAGCAGTCCTTTTTTACAACTTAAGTTATTGTTTTTATTATTTAATTATCTGTTTTTTTGGTGGCTGTTCTGGTAGCCATTAGCTTTATTTTTTGGCTATTGATAGCCATAGCGTAAATTAATCAAACCTTAACTTTTCTTAACAGGCTCATAGCAGCTAATTAGCTAACCTTGCCTTATATGTTCGTACCTAGATTGAATTAAAGTATTACTATTAGCTCTAACTTTGCACTGCCAAAACGGACAAAACCCCTGAATAGGCATAAAAAAGGGCACTATTTTTAAATAACGCCCTATTTGATAATGGTTTGAAACTAGCATAACATTATTAATCTAATAAAATTTTGTTAAACACTTCGTTGAGCTGGTCACTACCAGTAATCGTTAGATGGTCTTCATCAAAATAAAAGGGTTTCCCATCCTTAGATGCATATTTTCAATCGGGATTGCAAAAATAGTCCACGATAGGAAATGATTTAAAATTATCTTTTTGAATTGCTCTAACAAAATTGATTTCAGGCGCATTATTAGTTAAATACTCTGATTTGGTTTTCCCATCAATTATATAGTTCTTTTTATGTATAGCATCATACATAGCCACCGGGACACTCTCT
>NZ_DATIRM010000369.1:0-2171 GCF_035469765.1 Psychrobacter sp. | reverse complement strand
ATGGAGTATTGCACTGCTAATACCTATGCCATCAGCACCATACTGCTGCACCGCTTCAATACCAAGCCAACGACCTTGCGGCGCGCGATGCATATGAATTTGCAAATCAGTATTGGGAAACATCCACTCTAATTTTGCCATACCCAATTGTAGTGATCAACTAATTTAGGACAGCTGATAAGAGGTTTGGTTAAAATAACATTTCTCTTTCTCTGCTGGTGATAAATAATCGTTAAACGCATGCGGTCTCACGGTCTGATAATAGCCCCAGATGTAATCAACAATGGCGCTTTTAGCCTCAGCGATATCCTCATAACCGCCCTTTGGCATCCACTCTGTTTTAAAGCTTCTGAAGAATCTTTCGGTCGGCGCATTATCCCAACAATTTCCACGACGGCTCATGCTTTGCGTCATACCCTCACAACTTGCCACGGACTCAGCGAATTTCTTACTGGTGTAATGCGTCCCTTGATCAGAATGAAACAGTACCCCGCTTGGCCTTAATCGTGTGTGATATGCCATTTGCAGCGCTTTACTTGTCAACACGCTGTCAGGAGAATCTGATACGGCAAAGCCAACCACACGGCGGGCATATAGGTCTAAAACCACGGCTAGATAACTAAAGCCGCCTTTGATGCGTATATAGGTCACATCCCCTGTCCAGACCTGATTAGGGGCAGTTGGACTAAATCTGCGTTTTAGAATATTGTCATGAGCTTGGTGTTCTTCGTCAGCTCGCTTGTATTTATGTGTTTTTAGCTGGCAACTGATGAGCCCCATACTTCTCATAATCTTAGCAGCTAAGTAACGTGTCAGCTTAATGCCATGCTCATTCATCAAGATAGCAGCAATACTGCGAGCGCCAGCTGATTGCTTTGAGTCATTAAATATTTGGCGAATGAAGGCTTTAAGCTTGACCATTTCAATATTTATCGGCTTTGGCTGCAACCCATAGTAATAGCTACTCTTAACCATGCCAAACAGGTCACACAATTGAGTTTTACTCATCTGTTTGTCTTGCTCTGCCAGCTGACTTATCAGCGATAATCGCTCAGACTGTCCAAGGCTAGCAGAGCTGAAGCCTCACTCGAGCATAGCTCTTGTCTTGCGTCGGGACGAAGCAGTGCTTCGTTTTATCCCTCCTCATTTAAGATGTCGCGCTCCATAGTCAGCCGTTTTACTTGTTTACGCAGTTCTTGGAGTTCTCGCTGTTCATCGGTTAAGGCATTGCCGACTTTAGGTGCTTGACCACCCATTTCTTGACGGTACTGACTCAGCCATTTCTGTAAGGTGGATTTGCCCATGCCAAGTGAATCAGAAACGTCGGGGATGCTGCGGTTTTGATCAATGACTAAGCTGATGGCTTCAAGTTTGAATTCTCGGGTATATTGGTTGCGTTTGTTGGTCATACTAGTTTCCTTCTTTAGGCTAGTATAGCCTCTTATGCACTGTCCAGTTTTATTATGCCACTACACCCTGCGGATCAAGGTCTTCGTTCAATGGATCAAGGACACGGTAGGCATGCCATGTTGCGTGTCCAAGAATAAGCAAGACCAAGATCTGCTACAAACGAGTAACGGCGTCGGTGTTATTGTCTCAAGACAGATCCTGTCCCTCATGCACGATAAAAACTTTACTAAAGCGTCTCAGGCTGCTGCCTTTTTAGGACTGATCCCTATTCAGTCTCTAAACCCATTTTCAAAGTGGTATATTCACTCAATGAGTTATCAGTATATGTTCGGTGCGCTATACAGGCATCGAACTACTTATGTTAGATACGGATTGCATGATTACTAAATCGATAGCATAGATTATTATTAAGCGGTATGCTTAAAATCTCCCAAGTTATTTTCTACGGGGTTTACAGCGTAGATCAGTTACTGAAGGGTCGCTAAGCTTGTCTCTCGCCTTCTCTTTATGGTATTTATAATCTGTCACAATTAACATGCTCTGTAAAATATTATTTTAGCCCTAATACTGTTTTTGCTGCAAAGTCACTGCCTCTACTTTGGCTAATCTCACTGTAATGTTTGAGCTTATCTTTTGAAACTTGTTCTACCTGTTTAAAAGCAGACACCATATCGTGATGATCAAAATTATTAGGATCTAGGATTACACCTAATTCTTTTTGTTCAATATCATAAGCTATATTGAATTGGTCACTTGAAAAC
>NZ_DATIRM010000368.1:0-5459 GCF_035469765.1 Psychrobacter sp. | reverse complement strand
TGTACATTGCCAGCAGTCGCACCATACACTGCCTCTTCTACAGTCGGTGAATGCGCTTGACGATCAATCACGGCATTGGCTTGTGCTATCTGTTCTTGTAGATTGGCATTCGCCTTTTGTAGACGAGATATTTCCCATTTGTTTTGTAAGACGCGGAAAATAAGTATTGCTAACAAGATACCTATAACGATACCAAGTATGAGGCACAGTATCATTAGTAAGCCTAAATTCATCGTTGGTGCTTGTGAAAACAAAAGATTGACGCCAACTTCAGTATTGTTTGCCAATACCAAACCTAGCGAGTAAGCGAAGCTCAAAAATAGCAGCACTAATAGTAAAATACGCATCAGACGTCTCCTTAAGTTTTTAATAGGACAGACAATGAATAAAAAATGAAGCCATACTGATTGATGATAATGATGATACGTTAGCAAAATTCTACTATCAATCAGATAAATTGGCTATTCATAGTAGAATATCTTACTTTCTTATAGGATCGAAACCGTCTTACTGTAAGCCTGCCACTTTCTCATTAACAGCTTCACGTAATGCTTTGCCCGGCTTAAAGTGCGGTATTGCTTTGGCAGGTACTGGTACGCTTTCACCAGTCTTTGGGTTACGCCCCATACGTGCACGGCGATGATGAAGACAAAAACTACCAAACCCACGCACCTCTACTCGACCATCATTGGCGAGCGTATGGGTCATCAAATTTAATATTTCGCGTACTGCGTCATCGACAATGGTATCTGTCATAGTGTCACAATTTACACTTAGATTGCTAATAAATTCAGACTTGTTAATTGTTTGTTGCATTATCACGCTTACCTTATTGATTAATGGATAAGATGATTGAAAACCATCGTAAAAACTATAAATTGAATAAATACACTCAATAACCATGCGTTTGTTGGTTAAATAACTGTTCATTTATAATGACTTGGGACTAATTTTACATCCCGTTACTCGATGTTGCAAATGATAGCGGATATTGAGATAAATTGGAAATAAGAGTTCTCCTATCATAAAGAAAACTTTAACAATCATACCCAGTAACCAAATTTAATCGTAAAAAAAAGCGACCGAGGTCGCTTTTTTTATAATTATACCATTAGCAATAAATAACTTACTGCATTTGTTCTTTGATCAAGTCACCAATAGTTTTTGGTTGTGCATCAGAACCGGCAGTAGTACTAGTTGTGCTAGTGCTGCTTAGCTCTTTAATCGCTTGACGCTCTTCAGCTTCGTCTTTTGCTTTGATTGACAAGCTGATATTACGTGTTTTACGATCAACACTGATGATTTTTGCTTCAACGTCATCACCAACCGTTAGGTGCTTAGTAGCATCTTCAACGCGGTCACGTTGAATCTCAGAGGCACGTAAGTAAGCTTCAACTTCGTCAGCAAGCTCGATAGTAGCACCTTTAGCGTCTACTTCTTTTACTTTACCATTAACGATAGCACCGCGGTCATTGTTGACTAGGTATTCGTTGAATGGATCAGAGCTTAACTGCTTCACGCCTAGGCTGATACGATTGGCTTCTGAATCTACAGACAATACCATTGCTTCAACGGTGTCGCCTTTGTTGTAGTTACGGATAGCGTCTTCGCCAGTTTCGTTCCAAGAGATATCTGATAAGTGAACTAAACCATCAATACCACCGTCTAGACCGATAAAGATACCGAAGTCAGTGATAGATTTGATCGTACCAGTGATTTTATCACCGCGCTCATGTTTCTTATCAAACTCATCCCATGGATTGGCTAGAGTTTGTTTGATACCTAAGCTAATACGACGACGTTCTTCATCGATATCAAGGATCATTACTTCAACTTCATCACCCACTTGAACAACTTTTGATGGATGGATGTTTTTGTTGGTGTGATCCATCTCTGATACGTGTACTAGACCTTCAATACCTTCAGAAATTTCAGCAAAACAACCATAATCAGTCAAGTTAGTAACGCGTGCTTTTACAACGCTACCCACTGGGTATGTGCCGCCGACGTTATCCCAAGGATCAGTACCTAGTTGTTTTAGACCTAGGCTAACGCGATTGCGCTCACGGTCAAACTTAAGTACTTTAACTTTAAGGTCTTGACCCACTTCAACCACTTCAGATGGGTGCTTGATACGGCGCCATGCCATATCAGTGATGTGCAATAGACCATCAATACCACCAAGATCAACGAATGCACCGTAATCAGTTAGGTTCTTAACGATACCTTCGATCTCGATACCTTCTTCAAGCTTGTTCAATAACTCTTCGCGCTCAGCTGAGTTTTCAGCTTCCATAACCGCACGGCGACTAACGACAACGTTATTACGCTTTTGATCAAGTTTGATAACTTTAAATTCTAACTCTTTACCTTCTAGATGCGTCGTATCACGGATAGGACGTACATCTACCAAAGAACCTGGCAAGAACGCGCGTACTGAACCGATATCTACGGTAAAGCCGCCTTTTACTTTGCTAGAAATAATACCTTTTACAATCTCATCGTTGTCAGAGATTTTTTCAAGGAAATTCCAAGTCTCAACGCGTTTGGCTTTTTCACGTGACAGTAAGGTTTGACCCATACCGTTATCAACTGCTTCAACCACTACGTCTACTGTATCGCCAACTTCAACTTCAAGTTCGCCTTCTTCGCTTAAAAACTCTTCACGAGCGACGATACCTTCAGATTTTAGACCAGTGTCGACAGTGATCCAGTCGTTATCGATGGCAACAACAGTACCTGTGATAACCGAGCCACGCTCGATATCAAGACCTGTTTCTTCGATGCTCGCTTCAAATAGTTCAGCAAATGATTCCATTATGTCTACCTTTGTATAGCCGTATCCTGTCCAGCACAGTACGGATCAAATTTATAACTGTATAAAACGAGAATACTGGTTTTATATCCTATGCAGTCATATAAAAAAACGTTTGTTGGTAATAAGCAAATGGTTCAGCAAACTCACTAGCAACAACTGTCTTATATTAAAATACGTTATATTTTTTATATTTATATCCTTTAGATGATATAGTTTTACTACTCTCTAAAGATTATTGACGTCTACTACCGTAATTTTATACTAAAATCAAGCCTATAGGAAACCTTTTAATACCTACTAACTTGTTTTTATTAACTATTAAAGCAAATACCTTTATCCTGACAATATCTTTTTACTTGCTCGTAAACCGCATCAGCATCTAAGTTAGAGCTGTCCAATAATAGCGCATCTGCTGCAGGCTTTGATGGTGAAGTCGTACGATTTTCATCACGATTATCACGGGCTTTAATCGTGGTCAAAATTGCTTCAAAATCCGCTGTTTGTCCAGCATTCAGTAGCTGTGTTACACGGCGCTCAGCACGCGCTTCAGCACTGGCAGTCAAAAATACCTTAACGTCAGCGTCCGAGAAGACGACTGTACCCATATCACGACCATCAGCAACCAATCCTGAACGGCTTGCCATATCTTGTTGCAGCTTTAGCAATGCTTGGCGAACCTTTGGAAATACTGCTATCTGTGATGCATAACCGCCAATCGTCTCGTTACGAACTTGCTCACTTACCGCCTCACCATTCACGATAATATCGACACGTCCTGACTCGTTGTTAGGTACAAAGGCAATCTCTAAGCTTTGCGTTAACGCTAATATAGCCATCTCATCAATGGCTTGGTTTGCATCGGCAGTAATCAATCCAGCTTCAAATGCTTTAAGTCCAACGATACGATATAACGCCCCTGAATCAAGAAGCTGATACCCTAAAGCTTGTGCTAAGCGCCATGTTACCGTGCCTTTACCTGCACCACTTGGCCCGTCAATACAAATAACAGGAAAACGCAGAGAGGTCATTTCACTGTTATTACTCGTATTAGGGTTGGTAACAGTCATAATACTCACTTAAAGTCGACAATTTTTATAACAATATAAATAATGATAGAAGCGTAAATAAAGCAGTTTTTACTTGTTAATCAAAGGATTACAAGTAAAAAATTATATTAACAAGTAAATAGGGCAATATTATAGCAAACAAAGCGCTCTATCACTAGCAGCAAGACTGATATCTTGTTAATCGCTCATATTGCGCTTAGCTTTTGCCACTTTTCGGCGCTGATGAAAAAAATCCTTGAGCATCTGACTGCTGTCCTCACGACACAAACCTGTATCAACTTGAATCATATGGTTATAAAAAGGCTGTGCAGCCAAGTTCATTTGACTACCAACCATTCCTGCTCTTGGCTCATTTGTAGAATATACAAGTCTGTCTACTCGAGCATGAATCAGCGCCCCGATACACATGGTACATGGCTCTAGAGTCACATATAACGTCGTTTTTAATGGCAAGCGATAGTTATTTAAACGCGTGCAGGCCTCTCTTAAGGCAACTATCTCAGCATGTGCTGTCGCATCACAACGCCCGATCGGCTCATTAAACCCTTGACCAATAATCTGCTGATTATGTACCAAGACTGCTCCAACTGGCACCTCCTCGCGATCAGCCCCTTGCTTGGCCAGTTTTAGCGCCTCTTTCATCCACTTCACATCTTGCATCGACCAAAATATACCGGTTTGAATTTGCTGTATTATTGAAGTCGTATCCATTAACCAACTATCTAGTAGAGGATAAGGCGATAATTTTATAGGTGAAAAGTGCATCATTTACTGTGGCAGCTGCCAATCGATAGCCGTCTGCCCGTATTGCACCAAATAATCATTGGCCTTAGAAAACGGCTTAGAACCAAAAAAACCACCACGGTTGGCTGCTAATGGTGATGGGTGTACTGCCGTCAAAATCAAATGTTTATCGGTATTGATATACTTGCCTTTTTTCTGTGCTTTACTGCCCCACAAGATAAACACCGTATGTTCAGTTTGCTCGTTAATCACATCAATGACTGCATCAGTGAACTGCTCCCAGCCCTGATTTTGATGGCTATTTGGCTCGCCTTCTCTCACAGTCAAAGAGCTATTTAGCAACAGCACCCCTTGCTGCGCCCAGTAAGTCAGGTTGCCATGTTTTGAAGGTGCGATACCAATATCACTCGCCATTTCTTTCAACAAATTATTCAATGACGGTGGTTTTGGAATGGCTTTAGGCACTGAAAACGATAAGCCCATTGCTTGCCCTGGTCCGTGATAAGGATCTTGACCTAAGATAACGATTTTCACCTGCGATAAAGGCGTTAAATTAAAGGCATTAAACATCAGCGGTGCCGGTGGATAAATACTGTCCTCCGACTGATAGGCTTCCTTTAAAAAAGCACGTAGATTATCCATGTTTTCAGAGGTTAACTCATCCGCTAACGCTTGCTTCCAATCTTCTGGTAGGCGCACATTGTCCAAAATCGCTTGCTTTTGTGCGGCTGTTTTTGTTGGTTGTACATCAAGTAATGTCATAATCAACCCTTTTTTATTTGTTATCAGGATACGCTAACATTGATATTAGCAATAAAAAAACGGCTACC
>NZ_DATIRM010000367.1:0-36383 GCF_035469765.1 Psychrobacter sp. | reverse complement strand
GGTGCAAATTTTTCTTGCTTGCTGTGCCTACGCAGACAGAGGCTGCAAAAAATTTACACCAGCAATACTGTAGCGACTTTAAAGTATTTCAACTATATTAATAGGTTTTGGTCACAAGCGTTCACTCAAAACCGTTTTATTTATAGTGATGGGCGTTATACTAAACTAGGCTTTTTAATTAATAAAGAAAGAGATTGTTTAACAAAAATAGCAGGATGATGACTAAAAAGAGTCAAGGAAGATACATGAGTTTATGCAATATCATAAGGTTAGATGGTTATATTCAAAGCAGTTATTTAGCAGTATATCCAGATAAAATCTTACTACTTGACGGCTGCTGCCGACCAGATGTCACAATGGTGCTTGATTATATTCAAACTAAGCTGAAGCGACCGATAAGTGACTTGAAGGTTGTGATGGTGACTCATATGCATCCTGACCATGCAGGGGGCGCGCATAAACTTAGGCAAGAGACAGGCTGTCTGCTTGTCTCTGCGGACAAAACAAAGCAATGGTATGGTGGCGTGGGCGGGCGCGTCATGCATCTGGTAGATATCGGTTTGGCGCATTATGTTGCCAGTCGTCAAGGGCGTGAGCCGACGAGGCTTTGGTATCCGGCGCATCTTAAGCCTGATTTGACAGTGAGCGACGGGGACAGTATTCCCAAATTTGAGGATTGGCAAGTACTAGAGACACCCGGTCATACCGACCGTGATTTGTCTTTATTTCATAGTCCAAGTCGCCAAGTCTATACTGCTGACCTAATTATTAAACTGCGTCATAAATTTGTCGCACCATTTCCTATTTATGATCCCAAAGTATATATTCAATCATTGCAAAAGATAAAAGATTTGCAGCCAAGCAATGTTTTGATGGCACATAGTTACGAGTTGGATATTGATGCCGCGACTTTTGATAAGCTGATTGCTCAAGCACCCAAGCATAGACGTACGATTAAAGACACCATTAAGCACAAGCTGCTTTGGCGTCAAGATAAAAGCTTTCCTCTCAGTAGACGTAAACGCTAAATTATTCATAGTATAAATATGAATTATCTAATTTGCCGATAGTTACTAAAGCACTATGGTTGTTAAATTGAATCGACTCTAGTTATAGAAAATAGCTAAAAAAAAGAATAAAAAAAAGCCCAATCGTTTAATGATTGGGCTTTCCTAAATATGGTGGGCCGACCGCGACTCGAACGCGGGACCAATTGATTAAAAGTCAACTGCTCTACCAACTGAGCTATCGGCCCTGAGCGAAGATAAGGTTCTATCAGCACTAGGTTTGAACTTACTACTAAAGAATTTACCTAAGGTGAATTCTAACAGAAAATCTCTTAAACTTTCTAGTTTATTAAGTCACTACCGTATAGGGCGGTGTACCTAATAAAGATAATACTAAATATGGTGGGCCGACCGCGACTCGAACGCGGGACCAATTGATTAAAAGTCAACTGCTCTACCAACTGAGCTATCGGCCCTGAAGAGTATATAAAAAAGCATTGCTTTTTAACTCTACAAGAGAAAATTCTTTTAATCGAATTTTCTGTAAGCTTAATTTCTTTAAGTATTAATAAATTAATATTAAAAAAGGTATGAAGCTTGTTTTACATTTAGATAATTTGTATCTCTAAACGTGAGAGCACATTATATATATTATTAGGACAATTACAACCCCGAATACTAAAAAAAGTGCAAATCTTTGCGAATTAATCCACATTTTCTCAATTTATCCCTTAACAGGTCTTTAGACTACCTAAAATCTTATCAATTAAGTATTTTAAAAGCTTATTTCTTAATATTGTGCTCAAAATTCTTTTAATCTCTCGAAAGTGCTTCGACCGGATCTAATTTGGCAGCATTACGCGCAGGTAAGAAACCGAATATAACGCCAATCAGTGTCGAGCAAACAAAGGCTGCAACGATAGAAGTTGGGGAATAAATGACTTTGAAACTGTCACCGCCAACACTATTAATTAATTCACCAATGGCAAATGCCAATCCAATGCCAATTAGACCCCCTAAAATACAGACCAAAACTGCCTCAATCAAAAACTGCTGCATAATATCGCTTTGGCGTGCGCCCACTGCCATACGTACGCCAATCTCATTGGTGCGCTCGGTGACAGATACCAGCATAATATTCATGACTCCAATACCGCCTACTATTAAGGATATCACTGCAACTGACGAGATAAGCAGAGTCAGCGCACCTGTAGTTGATTCGATGGTTTGACGAATAGAGTCTGAGTTACGTATTTGAAAGTCTTTTTCGCCGTGGCGACCTTCTATCAAATCGGAGATAGCAGACTCGGCTACGCTTGAAGAGATATTGTCATCTATCAAAGCTACAAAGCGGTCGATATTAGTACTACCTGTAATACGTGACATCACAGTGGTGTAGGGCATATATATGGTGGGCGTAGTAATATCTTGTCCAAAGCCACCATCATTTTCTTCAAGCACGCCAATCACTCGACCAGGTACACTGCCAATCAATATCACCTCACCAATAGGGTTATCAAGATCAGCAAAAAAGGTTTGTTTGGCATTGTCATCAATAATAATATCTTGGCTGCGTAAGTTAATGCTTCTTGCATCAAAACCTTGACCAAATGCCAATGTCTCACCAGTGACTTCTAAGTAATCTTCACCAATACCATTGACTGTAGTGTCTTCTTGTACACTTCGATAACGAACGCTGGAGTTGGCATTAACTTGAGGACTAACACTAACAATATAAGGCTGATTGCCGACAGCTTGTGCATCTTCAGGAGTAAGGTTGTTATCATTGTAACGGCGTCTAGGGTCGCCTCTAGGGTAGCCATCGCTGACGGTGATGGTATTAGTACCTAATGAGCTGATATTAGCGAGAATCTGCTGCTGAGAGCCTTGACCAAGACCTACGATAGATACCACAGCGGCGATACCGATGATAATACCTAACATGGTCAGTAGGGTACGCATTTTATGCGCTCGCATCGCAAGCAAGGACATCTTAAACGCTTCAAGCAGACGATCAATAAAACTGCCAAATGCACTTTTACGATGAGTACTGATAATGGATTTTGGCTGTTTATCTATCTGCTTGTAATGCTCAGTTTTATAATCAGCGATGACATAGCCATCTTTGAGTTCAATCACGCGCTCAGCTTGTGCAGCAAGATTGGGATCATGGGTAACCATGATGATGGTATGACCTTGAGCGTTCAGGTCATGCAATATCGCTATTACATCTTCGCCGGACTTGCTATCTAGGGCACCCGTTGGCTCATCTGCCAAGATAACATCGCCACCATTCATCAAGGCCCGAGCGACAGAGACGCGCTGCTGTTGTCCACCCGAGAGCTGATTGGGGCGGTTGTTGACTTTATCACCAAGGCCTAAGTCGGTTAACAGTTTTTCGGCGCGGTTGATGCGTGCTTCAGTATCCATGCCAGCATATACAGCAGGGACAGCGACGTTGTCTTTAGCACTGATATCACCAAGCAGATGATAACGCTGAAAAATAAAACCAAAGTGCTCACGACGTAACTTGGCAAGTTCATCGGCGTCTAGCTTACGTGCTGACTGACCATAAATCTTATAGTCACCGGCAGTTGCTTGATCTAAGCAGCCCAAAATATTCATCAAGGTTGACTTACCAGAGCCAGATTGCCCAATAATTGCGACCATTTCACCTTGATTAATTGTTAGGTTAATATCGTGCAAGACACGAATGGTTTGCTCACCAGCAGGGAATTCTCTGATAATGCCAGACAACTCCATAATAGGTTTGTCAGATGAGGTGTGGTTATCTGGTTTTATTTCTGCAGGATCGTTGGAATTATTGGCAGAGGTATATTGACCTAAGTCCTGGGCCATATTACTTTTAGGCGACTGTTTAGAAGATTGGGATATAGTCATAGCAATGTCTTTAATAAAGGGTAGTAAGCATCGTTATAAAAGGGCGATTGCGCTCAAGCCCCTTTTTGATCAATATACACAAAGAGTAAGTTACATTCTTGGGGGACCACCAGATACACGACCACTACCTGAGTTTTCAGCGCTTTCTTCACTGATGATGACTTCTTCCCCTGCTTTTAAACCACTTAAGATTTGCGCTTTCACTCGGTTGTCGATACCTACTTTTACGGCTCGTTCTTCTACACTACCGTCATCTTTTAGCACACGTACAAACTTGCTCGTTTTCGCTTGACCAGTCCCTTCGCTTTTGGAGGGTTTATCTTGCACAACCGTTGATGGCACCAGCAGGGCATTTTTAGCTTGGTCAATGATGATATATATCTGAGCTGTCATATCAATTCGAAATAATCGCTCAGGATTTGGCACTTCAACATAACCGACATAATAGATAGCAGCATCTGTTGAACTGGTACTACTGATTTGTTCAGGAGCAGGCTCAATAGCAGTCAATATCGCATCATACTGCTGATCTGGATTACCGATGATATTGAAGTAGGCGGGCATACCAGCACTGACATTGATGACGTCAGCCTCGGATATTTGCGCATTAATGCGAACAGTCGATAAATCTGCGAGAGTGACAAGAGTTGGTGCGGTTTGATTGGCGTTGACGGTGGTGCCTTGTTCAGTTGTGATCGACACTACCGTACCTGATATAGGCGCACGGATAGTGGTATAGCTGAGATCTTCCTCAGCAGTACTGACGTTGGTCTGTGACTTACGTAGCGCGGCCTGTTGGCTATTGATATTGGCCTCTGTCGTAGCAATCGCTGCCTTAGCGGTATCGATGCCAGCACGTGCATTGGCAACGGCTGCTTTTGCCGTCTCAACACTGGTCGCTTGCGTGTCGTATTCTTGCTGCGAGATAGCATCGATAGCGACTAAATCTTGCAAACGGGCAAAATCAGACTGCGCTTGCTTAAGCTCAGATTGACGACTGGCAAAATCGGCATACGCGCTTTTTAAGCTAGCTTGTTTGCTCAACGCTTCCGCTCGTGCACTCTGTAGTGCTGCCTCACTTTGTTCGAGGCTGGCTTGCTCATTACTCAGGCTGTTTTTTTGGGTAACTTGATCAATTTGTGCGATCAAATCGCCTTGTTTTACTTCATCACCAACCTCAACATACAGACGTTTTACTTCACCAGACACCTGTGCACCGACATCAACGGTATTTAACGCTTTGACTTTACCCGATGCCATGACGTTGTTTTCAATGTCACCAAGCTCGACGGTTGCGGTCAGATAGTTGGGTGTAGTCTCTTTTGGTTTTAAAAAAGTATAGGATAAAGCACCTAGTGATATGATAACTAAGGCGATAATGCCCCATTTGATAGCAGACTTTTTGCTCATTTTGTGCATGACAACAATCCAATCACAATTAAATCAAGTGTAGATATAGTAGAGACTTCATGTGCAAAAGGGAATGGTAATTAGTTTACAAAAGGTTAAGGCGTATGTAGGACAGATAAAAGTACAGAAATTCAGCGGCTGCCAATGTATGGATATTGGAGAAGAGATGCTCAGAAAATGATAGGAAAATAGAGGGTTTTAGACAGAGTTTTCAGTGCGGCAGATTCGATAAGGGAAGTGATAAAGAGGAGCGATTAATCACGAAGTACTATCGCATAGCAAATAAGCGCTTACCTGCTAGTTCAAGCGCTGCCTGTAATAATAACTCCCATGCTGGCTGGCGAATAAGGCCTTTGATGGCTTGGTCACAACGATAGAGCAGAGCAGGCCATTCGGTAGTTTGGGATTTTGACTGACGGCGGCAAGCTTGTTGGTACAAACCTTGTTTGCTACGCCAAATGCCCAATGCTTGTGGGTCTTGCCCATCCATCAATTGTATAATCTGACGCATGTCTTTACTGATTGCCCAAAGTACCAAGGTGGTGGGCTCATCCGTGGCTCTAAGTTGAAAAATGATTTTGGCAACTTGGGCGCTATTACCGGCAAGCATCGCATCGGACAAATCAAATACGCTAAACTGCGCATCACTGACCAATGCCGCTTGTAAATCATTAATATCTAGTGCTACCTGCGATAGGTGCGCGCTAGATTTACCATTTTCTTGAGTGGCGGCATCATTATTTGCCATTAGCTGTGGGGCAAATAAATAGGATAAGCGCCATAAGGTTTGATAGGCACTGAGCAAATGATGTTCGGTATGTGACATTAGCAGTTGCCAAGCTTCTTGCGATAACTTTAAGCCAAACTGCTGTGCTTGTATTTGCAACAACTGCTGACGCTGCTGCTCATTATACAAGTTACAGTCGATGACATGACCATATTGAGCAAATGGCGCAAACCACTTACTGCTTTGGGCGCGTTTGTCTTGTTTAGGCGTGAGCCACAATAAGCTGTGACTGTGCGCACCGGTTTGAGCGTCCTGTGCAAAGCGCTCAAGCTCTGTGATGACAGCCTTATCAGGTTTATGGTTGCCTGTGACAATCAAGGCACTAGCATCATCAAATAAAGACTGGCTACCAAGCTCTGACAATACTTCTTGCCAACTCTTAACTGATATCAGCTCTATACGCTTGATGGCATAATTCTGCGCACGCCAATGCGGGCGCAGCGCATCAATAAGCCATTGACTGAGTAATGGCTCATCACCATGTGCCAGCCACAAGCCTGCTACAGCAACTGAGGATTGCTGTAGCTTTGGGTAGGCTTGTATAAAAGTATCTTGCATAAAAGGCTTAAGTACACAGGGTTATGGATATAAAAAACGCTAAAACTATACTAGTTAACATTATGGATTGGGTACGATAATCGCTGTAGAGCCTGTACCTTTTATGCTAGCCCCTTTACTGATTTGCGCAGAGGTAGTGGCGCTGGCAGGTGTCACCTTTGGCAGGGCAATCGCGACATATTGATCGGTGATACGTCTTGCTAAGCTGTCATAGAGCCATTCACGAATTTGATCGCCTTGCTGATCGTCGGTACTCACTGACGCTTCGTTATACTGATAGCTACGCTCAACCTGAATAGGATTGGTGAGCGTTACAGGCTTACCATTATCCATGCTTTGATAGCTGACATCAGCTGATATCACCAAGCGAATTTCTGTCAATACACCGACCAATTCATAACGCTTAAAGCGTAAGTTGTTGACGGTAATCGCAGCGATGGTTCCAGCGCCTACGTTTTGATTGTTACTAGCAACATCAGCCAACGTCATATTAGTAATTACATCAACGCCCAATGCCTCTAAGCGCTTTGTGAGTGGCAGCTTTAGTGGGAATGCGGTGCGATTGTCTTCAATAATTACCGCGGTCTTCGCCACATCAAACAGCATAGGCGCATCATAACCGCGTAACTGAAAGCCGCAACCGCTTAGACTGGCAGTCGCACCAACTATTGCGAATATTGGCAAAGATGCAAGTAATGCGGTCGCTAGTTTCTGTCTATTCGACTTATTAGGCATGTGCTTTTTCCCTTACATGTTGTTTGATATGACGGCATAGCACGGTGCTTATCCGTCATAATCGCTATTCTTATTGTGATAAGAAAACCTAAAACATCCGCGTTTAATTATTCCTAGCCTGCAACCACAATATTGACCAGTTTATTCGGTACAACGATTTCTTTTTTGATCTCACCGGTCAGGAACTTTGCTACGCTCTCAAGCGCACGTGCCTGTGCTTTAAGAGTCTCAGGGTCGCTATTTGGTGCCACATCCATCTTACCGCGCATTTTACCATTGACCTGAATCACCATGGTAATCATGTCTTGTACCAGTGCGCTTTCATCGACAGAAGGGTAGTTTAAGGTGACGGTATCAAGTCCTAATTGCTCAAGTAAGTGCTCGCCAATGTGTGGCGCATATACCGACAGCATAATCAATAAATCAGTCAAGGCTTCGTGCTGGACTTGCAGATCTTGTTCACTGCTTGCTTTAAAGTTGCTCAGCTCATTAGCAAGTTCCATCAAGCTAGAGACAGGGGTATTTAGTGCTAGGCGTTTACCCAAGTCACTATCAATCTTGCCGATAGTTTCATGCGTTTTACGGCGCAAGGCTTTAGCTTCTTTGCTTAAGCCATCCGTATTTAAGGTATCACTATTGAGCGATTCAAGACTTAAGTTGGCATCAATTAACGCTTGAATATGCTCAGAAGCAATGCGCCAGACTTTTTTAACAAAGTTATAAGGACCTTTGAGCGCGTCATCTGACCATTCAAGCGTTTGATCGGCTGGGGCTGTAAACAAAGTATATAGACGAACGGTATCAGCGCCATATTTATCAATGGTTATCTGTGGATCAACACCATTATTTTTTGATTTAGACATTTTTTCGATTTTGCCAATCGTTACCGGCTGTCCATCTGCTTTTAGGATGGCTTTAATCGGTTGACCACGCTCGTTAAAGTCAATATCGATGTCTTTGGTGAAGTAATAGGTGGTACTGCCATCAGCATTAACGCGGTAGAAAGTACCCGCAAGCACCATACCTTGGGTCATCAAGTTGGCAAATGGCTCATCACCTGATACCAAGTTTTCATCACGCATGAGCTTATGGAAGAAGCGCGCATATAGCAAATGCATAACGGCGTGCTCAACACCGCCGATATATTGGTCAACTGGCAACCATTTATTGGCGGCAGACTTATTGACCATATTGGTCGTATCATTTGGGCTAGCAAAGCGGGCATAGTACCAGCTTGATTCGACAAAGGTGTCAAAGGTATCGGTTTCGCGCTCAGCAGGATTGCCACATTTAGGACAAGTCGTATTGACAAATTCTGGGATGTTTTTTAATGGATTGCCGCGACCGTCAGGGACGACGTCAGTTGGTAAGACAACCGGCAAATCTTGTTCTTCAACGGGCACAGTACCGCAATGCTCACAGTTGACCATAGGGATAGGGCAGCCCCAATAGCGCTGGCGCGAGACACCCCAATCACGTAGACGGTATTGAATTTTTTTCTTAGCAAGAGATTGCAGCTCAAGCTTAGCAAGCATGGCTTCAAACGCTTGCTCAAAATCCATGCCATCAAATTCGCCTGAATTGACCAAGGTATTACGCTCGGTATAAGCACGATTGTCGTCGTCAGCTTCCACATCATCAAAATATCCTGCAGGGATGTCGATAACCTGCTTAATTGGTAGGCTGTACTTAGTGGCAAACTCATAATCACGCTCATCATGAGCTGGCACTGCCATCACTGCACCTGAGCCATAGCTCATAAGCACATAGTTGGCAACCCAAACAGGCACTTCTTCACCCGTTAATGGATGGGTCACAGTAAGACCAGTATCTATACCGACTTTTTCGGCTTTAGCAAGGTCTGCCTCAGCGACTGAGCCTTTTTTGCAAAGAGCACAAAAATCTGCAATCGCTTTATTATTCTCAGAGGCATATTGGGCTAAAGGATGCTCTGCTGCTACTGCGACATAAGTCACACCCATCAAGGTATCAGGACGAGTGGTAAAGACGTCTAAGCTATTACTTTGACCAGCTAGCTCATAAGGGAAATGCACTTCCATACCTGAGCTACGACCAATCCAATTGCGCTGCATGGTAATCACTTCAGATGGCCAATGACCCTCTAGCTGGTCCAAATCATCAAGCAGCTCATCAGCATAATCAGTGATATTAAAATAATACATCGGAATGTCGCGCTTTTCGACCATCGCGCCACTACGCCAGCCTTTACCATCGATGACTTGCTCATTGGCTAGGACGGTATTGTCAATCGGATCCCAGTTGACGGTCGCAAGCTTTTTATAGACCAAGCCTTTTTTATATAACTGCAAAAATAACCACTGTTCCCACTGATAATATTCAGGGCTACAAGTGGCAAATTCACGTGACCAGTCAATAGACAAGCCAAGCAGTTTTAGCTGCGCGCGCATGCTGTCAATATTTTCAAATGTCCATTTGGCAGGCGGCGTCTGATTGGCAATCGCGGCGTTTTCTGCTGGCAAGCCAAAACCATCCCAGCCCATTGGCTGCATGACCTCATAACCTTTGAGGCGATAATAACGGCTCAGTACATCAGAGATGGTATAGTTGCGCACATGCCCCATGTGCAGCTTGCCGCTTGGGTACGGGAACATAGACAGCATATAACGACTTGGCTTATCACTTGGCTCATTACTCACTTCAAAACGCTTGTCCGTTGCCCATTTGGCTTGCTGCTGCGCTTCGATAAGTTGCGGCTGGTATTGGGCATTGTCGATAGAAGTATTATTAGTATGGTTAGTATTAGCAGTTTCTGCTGTCACGGCGTTGCTCATAGTTGGCTCGGAATTGGTTATTACAGATAAATGGGGTGAAATTTTATAATGCCATAGCATAGCGTAATTTGGCGAAAATTGCGACGATATGATGCCGCCTTTCATTGATTACCTAGTGGCTTTTCAGCTTATATTCGCCGCTTGCTGATATCCACATTTGACATGCGCCAGCTTCAGGCATTATTTGAGTATAATAAACAGTAACGTTCATTGACGAGGAATTTTTATGACCATTACCATTTACGGTATCAAATCTTGTAGTACTATGAAAAAAGCCTTTACTAAGCTTGATGATTTAGGCGTTAGCTATAACTTTCATGATTATAAAAAACAAGGTATCGATAAAGATAGCGTTCAGCGTTGGGTTAACGAGCTTGGTATTGATAAAGTATTAAACAAGCGCGGCACAACATGGCGTAAGCTAGAAGATGCTCAAAAGAAAGCGGCGGATAGTGATGTGGCTAAAGCCATTGACTTGCTTATTGAAAATGCCAGTATGATTAAGCGTCCGATTGTAGAGGATCAGTCAGTATTGCTATGCGGTTATGATGAAGCCGAGTTCGATACAAATTTTTCTTAAAGAAAGCGGTTTTTTGAATTAAAACAGCCCGAGCTTGCCATTTAAGCTCGGGCTGTTTTTAACCAATTATTATGGCGTCTAGTTTGATAGTAAGTCCAAGTCGCGACTGATTAGCGTACCAACACCTTCGTTGGTGAAAATCTCCAATAGCGTCGCATGTGGCACGCGACCATCAACGATAACGGCGCTTTTGACGCCGCTACGAACCGCATCAAGCGCACACTGAATTTTAGGAATCATGCCGCCTGAAATCGTACCATCTTCAATTAAGCTGTCCACAGTCTTAGGCGTCAAACCAGTCACTACTTCGCCATCACGTCCCAATACCCCTTTGATATTGGTTAGTAGCATGAGTTTCTCTGCCTGCAAGAATTCTGCGACTTTACCAGCGACCAAATCCGCATTGATATTATAAGTATTGCCTTCTGCATCGACGCCAAGTGGGGCGATAACAGGAATAAAGTCAGAGGCAATCAGCATATTAATGACGTCTTTATTGACGCTCACTACGTCCCCGACAAAACCCAAATCTACCGGTACAGCAACACCGTCATCACCGATTTTTTCCATCATCAGTTTTTTAGCTAAGATTAAATTGGCGTCTTTACCAGTCAAACCGATAGCGCAGCCGCCATGTTTATTGATTAAGCTCACAATCGATTTATTAACATTGCCGCCAAGTACCATCTCGACGATATCCATAGTGTCCTTGTCAGTAACGCGCATCCCATCGATACGGTCTGAATGACGCCCAAGCTCTTTTAGTAAATTATCCACTTGTGGACCACCGCCATGTACGACCACAGGGTGCATACCAACGGTTTTGAGTAGGACGATATCACGGGCAAATGAGCTTTCAAGCGCAGGGTCAGTCATGGCATTACCGCCGTATTTGACCACGATGAGTTTATCGACAAAGCGTTGAATATAGGGCAGGGCTGTGGTCAAGACTTCAGCGGTAATTTTGGCTTCATCTAAATTCAATGTCATTATAAACTCCTAAAATACGGTGTTAAGCGGTTGGTTGTTGCTATAAAAAATCATGACTAACAAAGCTACATTTGTGATAAAAAGCAGTTTTGATAACTGGCTACTGAGGAGCAATAGCCACAATCTGCGCCGCTAGATTTTCATCAAAGGGACGACATAGCGCGGCAAATTTTGCTTGAATATCTTGTAAATGTGCCATGCTATCCCCTGCAAAGCGAGTGGTTAAATTGTGACTGGTGTTTGATTGACGTATGACTCCAAAACCATGGGCGAAATCTAGACGTACACCATCAATACAGCTGAGTGTTGTGCCAAGTGGCAAGAGTTCTTTTGCTTCTTCTAAAGTTATAAAGTATTTTTGAGCAGAACACGTACAATGTACTGACGAACAGTTGATGACGGCTTGATAATTAAGATGAGTCCGGCAAAGCGCTGTGGCAGTTATAAGTTGTTGCAAATACATGCATAGTCGAGTCAGCTGCTCAACGATTGAGCAATCCGTTGAAGTACTCACTGGCAGCGGTAAATAATGATCGGCAGTACTGACAATATCTGGCAAGTTACTGATAATATCAGCAAGATTTTGCGTAGTGTTCAGATTACTAGCAGTCTGCGCCGCCAACCAATGCAGCAGTCTGAGAGCGGCATACATGGCATCATCATAAACAATAAAATGGTTGTCATTAAAAATAAAATGCCCTGATAGCTCGCCAGCAAAGAGGATTTGTCCAGCAGAATGATGTACCTGTCGGCGCATCAGACTGCTACCGGTTTTACTGATGATGGGCGCTGCACCGAGCCCAGTTAGTAGCTTTGGCAAGTGATGCGAGCATTTAATATCAAAGAGAACCTGCGGTACAGTATTTGACTGTTTTAAAGCAGTTGGACGCTGAGTGAGTGCCACCTTTGCTAATAAGTAAAGCAAGTGATCGGGCGTGACCATTTTGCCATTATTATTGACAATCATTAATCGGTCGCCATCCCCATCAAAGGCGATGCCTATATCTGCCTGATGGTTGAGTACGCTTTGCTGCAACTGTTTGAGACGATGCGGCTCAGCAGGGTCAGGATTGCCAGCAGGAAAATCTCCGTTTGCGACGTCATTGAGCATGATGACACTTTGGCAATATCGCTCAAATAATTGCTGAGCGATGTTGCTGGTGGCACCATGCATACAGTCGATAACAACCATTAAATCAAGCTTAGTAAAAGGCGATTGGTTATCTGTCGTATCACACGGATTAAAATTACCAATAGATGCTTTAGAATTATGCGGATAAAGGGCTTCGAATACCTGCGCAATGGCATTAACATAAGCGCTTGCCACTTGCTTAGGTAACAAATAGGTTTGTTCTATAATATGGCAAGTTTCAGCTACATTTAGTGGTTTATTTTCTTTATAAAAAACCGTTTTTTGCAGTCCATGCTTAAACAAGCCACTTTTTGCAAGCATGCTGTTGTCTACAGGGCGTTCAGTTAGCTGCTGATGAATCACTTGCTGGTAAAGCGCCTGAATCTCTTCAACGCTAGGAGATTGATGGTTGACCAACCACTTAACACCCAAAATATCTTTGGCAGAATGACTGGCAGTCACAATGATACCGTGACCTTGATATTGCCCTGCCCAAAATACCATCATAGGAGTGGTGATCAGTCCCAGCTGGACAACTTGTAAGCCGCATTGGGTCAGTCTAGTGGCAAGTTTTTGAGCAATGATATCGCTATCATGACGTACATCATAGCCAATGACGACGATGTTATTTTCGTTAGCACTATCTTTCTGAGATTTATAAAGATGCGAAAAAGCATGCCCCAAGGCTTGGATAAAGTCAGTGGTGAAATGCTGGCGCGAACCGCGAATATCATAAGCACGAAATAAGGATTTCTGCGCAGCAAAAAACGGCATTACTGACTCTCCTTATATCGTGATTAATAGGATGAATAAAAAAACAAATAGCCCAAGAGATGTAGCTGATAATTAGTTTAAAACCGCTACTATTGGCGACCTGAATGTCCAAAACCGCCAGCACCACGTGCACTGGTATCACTAAATTCTGTCACGACTTCAAATTCAGGACGGGCAACAGGGACAACCACATATTGTGCCATGCGTTCGGCTGGATTTAAGATAAAATCTTTATTACTGCGATTCCAAATACTGACCATCAGCTCACCTTGGTAGTCAGCATCGATAAGTCCAACCAAGTTACCCAAAACGATACCATGCTTATGACCAAGACCTGAGCGCGGTAAAATCATGCCAGCATAGTTAGGGTCTTGGATATAAACTGCCAAACCAGTACCAATTAAGTGCGTGGCACCCGCTTTAATCGTTAAAGGCTCATCAATACAAGCACGTAAATCAATACCAGCACTGCCATCAGTGGCACGTGTCGGTAAAGAAAATGCGGCATCTTCGGTGATTTTAGGGTTTAAGACTCTAACTTGTACAGCTTGCATAACACACTCACTTAACGATTTAATGGTTTTATAAACAGAATGAATCTAATTTTTTAAATATAATTAACAGCAACTATTATCAACAATAGCTGCTGATTTTTAACTTTTAGTTTATAACTTTTAACAGGCGATTGATTAAAGAATCAGTACACTTGCTAAGCCCAGAAATGACATAAAGCCAACAATGTCTGTCACCGTGGTTAGGATAACGGAGGCAGACAACGCCGGATCAATATTCATGCGCTTTAGCATCAGTGGAATACTAATGCCCGAGACATTGGCAGCGGTCATATTAATCGCAATCGCTAAACCGATCACTGCACTAATTTTAATGTCATGAAACCATAATTGCGCAATAAACGCCATAATTATCGCCCATATGATACCGTTTATAGCCCCAACCCACAGCTCTTTATTTAACAACCATAAGCGGTTAGAGCCACCGATTTGTCCCATTGCCATACCGCGAATGACGACGGTAAGCGTCTGTGAGCCTGCAATGCCGCCCATACTGGCGACCACGGGCATAAGAATCGCCAGTGCCACCACTTTTGCCAGTACCGCTTCAAATTGACCAATCACCGCGGCGGCTAATAGCGCCGTACATAAATTGATACCAAGCCAAATACTACGGCTTTTGGCACTGGTTAAGATGGGCGCAAACAGCTCTTCATCTTGACTGACACCTGCCAAGTTTTTCATGGTGCTGTCGACATCATCTTGAATAATTTCCATGATATCTTCACCGTTTAACTGACCAACCAGCTCGCCATGGCTATTAATCACCGGCGCAAAACGAATGTCCTCTGAGCGGAAAATCGCTGCCGCATCTTGAATGTCCAAGCGATCGTTGATGGTGATTGCACTATCAATCAAATCGGCAACTAAGGTATTTTGGTCATGCTTAATCAAATCAGCCAGACTCAATAAGCCAAGCAGTTGCTGGCTTTGATCGACGACCAACAGCTCTTGGCTTTCATCATCGAGCAGGTCAATATCTTCGCGCAGCCAGTTTTGTACCTCAGCTAACGTTATATCTTCTCTCACCTGAATCAGATCAGGGTCCATATAACTGCCGACTTCCCAGTCGTTATAAGTATCAAGCTTGTTGACCTGAACTCGAATATCTTCATCCAAGGTTGCCATTACCGAGGTACGCACGCTTTCGGTAACCGTATCTAAAATCTCAGAGATATCTTGCGCATCAAGGTCTTGAGTAAACAGCGATATCTCTTTTGAGGAGATATTTTCTAGCAGCGGCAGGCGGGTATCAAACTCTAATTCAGCAAGCACTTCACCTTTGATATTCTTTGGTACTTGCGCCCAAATCAGGAGTCGATTTTGGGTAGGAAACGACTCTAATAAATTGGCAATCTCATATTCTGACTGCTTTTCTAAAAACTCAGTAATTGCTTTAAACGCCTTGTCAGCCACCAATTCCTGCAAGTACAGCAGCTTATATTCAGCGCTAGATTTAGCTGGATTATAAGCAATTTGTCTTGTCGATGGTTGTTCAGAATTGGGCGTCGAGTTGGGCATAAATGTTCCAAGTTTTGCAAAAATATTCAATAGTAATGGCTAAAGTATAGGTTTAACCTTCAATTCATTAGCTGTATTTATCAGCTGTTTTTTTAAAGGTTAAAGTTAGCGGTTACCCAATAATGCGCGAATATTCGCCAAGTATTCATCAGCGACGGCTTTTGGATCTTTGGTCGCTTTTTGTTTTTTTGCTTTGGCAGGCCAATCGATATGGTCTTCTGGTAGCTCATCTAAAAACCGTGATTCAGAAGTGACGCGCATCTGACCGCCAGCACGGCGCTGGGTCGCTAGCGTCAATGTTAGCTCGCGACGGGCACGGGTGATGCCTACGTACATTAAGCGCCGCTCTTCTTCGACCGTCTCGCTTAGGATAGAGTTACGGTGCGGTAGCATCTCTTCCTCAAGTCCCATAATATAAACAAAATCAAACTCCAAGCCTTTTGCTGCATGCAAGGTCATCAGATTGACTTTGTTGGTATTTTCCTCTTCTTGCTGCTGCTCTAACATATCTAGCAACACCAATTTACGAATAATGGTATCAATCGTCCGGTCTTCGTCTTCTTCAGCACGATTAATCAGCGACTGAATACTGGTATAGAGCATATCGATATTATCAATGCGGTTTTTTTCTTGCTGTGGTGTTTTAGAATCACTACGCACAAAATCAATATAACCGGTCTCATCAATCATTCGACGGACGATTGGTACTGGATCAGGATGTTGATCAAGCTCACGGGTATAGTGCTCAATAAAGTCGCCAAACTCTTTTAAAGTCCCATAAGCTTTTGATGGTAAAACATGAGCAAGACCGGCATGCGTACAAGAGGCCAGTAGCGAGATGCTATGCTCTTGTGAAAACAAGCCAAGTTTTTCGAGCGTTGCGGGTCCCATCCCGCGCTTGGGGGTATTAATCACGCGCAAAAATGCGCTGTCGTCTTCTGGGTTTAAAATCAGACGCAAGTAGCTCATGACGTCTTTAATTTCGCTACGGGCAAAAAACGATTGACCACCAGATAATTTATAAGGGATTTGCAACTGGCGAAGTTGTGCCTCTAGCATCCGTGCCTGAAAGTTACTGCGATAGAGAACCGCATATTGTTCCCACTCATTACCAAAACGCAATTTGTGAGTGACGATTTCTTTCGCCACACGCTCAGACTCATCATCATCATTGCGGCAATTGATAATACGGATTTTTTCGCCTTGACCTTTATCTGACCAAAGTTTCTTTTCAAATAAATGCTCGTTATTGGTAATAACCGCATTTGCTGAGGTCAAAATACGAGTAGTCGAACGGTAATTTTGCTCAAGCATAACGATTTTGAGCTTAGGGAAATCTTCTTTGAGTAGACCCATGTTTTCAGGTTTAGCACCGCGCCATGCATAGATAGACTGGTCGTCATCACCAACGACGGTAAAGCGTCCTTGCGGACCGACCAAATATTTAATCATCTCATACTGTGCCGTATTGGTATCTTGATATTCATCAACCAATAAATAGCGAATACGGTTTTGCCATTTATCACGTAGATCTCTATTTTCACGTAAGATTTTGGTCGGTAATACAATCAAGTCATCAAAATCAACGGCGTTATAAGCACGCAGGTTACGCTCATATAAAGCATAAAGGGTGGCAAAAATCATATCTTCTGGATCGTCTAAGGTTTCCATCGCCTTGTCAGGCTCAATCAAATCGTTTTTCCAATCAGAAATCATTTTTATCGCTTTGCCAACCAACTCACGACTCTCAGCGCCACTTAAGTTATCTCGCATCATCAATTCCATCAGCAAACGCTTGCTGTCGTCACTGTCCATGATGGAGAAGTTGCCCTTCAGGGGCGTATGAATCAGCTCATAACGCAAAAATTGTAGCCCAAATTGGTGAAAGGTTGACACCGTTAGCCCGCGTGTTTTTTCACTCGGTAACAATTTACTAACCCGAGATTTCATCTCTCGTGCCGCTTTATTAGTAAAGGTGACCGCCGTGATACGCTCAGCTGGCATGTTGCATTCTTCAATCAGATAAGCAATCTTGCGGGTAATCACAGAGGTCTTACCGGAACCGGCACCTGCTAATACTAGCAGTGGACCGGATACGTAGAGCATGGCTTCTTGTTGTTTGGGATTAAGTTGACTCATAACGTGACCTGTAAGACAAAAGCAAAAAGAGGATAGCAGTAAATCGTAAAACACCCGTGATAGCTGTCAATAAACTTAACGACATATTATCAAAATAGACGGCATATCAGTATTTTTCATAGGGCAGTACATAGAATGCTTTTAGTATTTTATGGCAATCTGTGAGGAAAATTAGGTGAGCTATTATAAAGCAAAAGCCAGCCGATTGGGCAGGAGTTAGCAGCGCGCAATATATGAAATTATGAGGTATATATAAGGTACGTCTTAAAAAACGCCTGAGAGAAACATTTTGTTTCAATGAAAAGTAGCAGAAATTTAGCCGAAATAGCGTCATTATTTATAAGTATTAATGAGAAATTAAATATCAGTATTAACGTTTAAACATATCGCTGAAAAACAAGCGTAAGCTCTTGACAAACATAGGTTTTAATTATATTTTTCTGTGTCTTAAGGTGTTTTGATAGTATCGGTTTTTACTTTTAAAAAGGTAGAATGCAGCACATTATAATAGCTAATCTATAGCATAGTTTGCAGAGAAAAAAACCTATTTTTTTTGCAGAGAAAATGACCGCTCAATACAGTTAAAAACTAGCTTTTGATTACCGATATGCGTATAGTACGTAAATAATTTATGCCAGTTGTCACGTCATTGTTGACCACGTGTAATGAGCTATTAAATCAATTAAATAAACCATCGAATATGACATTGATTTAATACGTTGATCTTACGTTGTTAGAAGATGCGTTGGGCGACCAGCCTTTATCCGCACATAGAGCGGACACTCTACAGTTGGTCATGTCTGACATCGTCGTCAATAAGCTTGATAATTGGTTGTTACCGGTACAGAACCTAACATGTGACTCAACGACAGTTACTTAAATACAGTGACGTAATTACGGTCGCTTTGTGTTTTCGTCTGCGTTATGCCTGTCGCTTGACGACCTTGAATAGGTCGATACTTGCGCGGCGTGTAACACTCGATTGGGTGAGGAGCACGTATTATCATGTCTGCTTTTAATTGGTCAGCCATTGCTTTTATTTTAGCCGCCATTGCGCTAGTTGTGTTTATGTTGGTCGTCCCGCGTCTACTTGGTGGTCGCTCACATGGCTCACAAAAAGAAGAGATATTTGAAGCGGGTGTTGTCGGATCTGGCAACGCCCGTATTCGTTTGTCTGCTAAATTCTATTTGGTGGCGATCTTCTTTGTTATTTTCGATCTAGAAGCCCTCTACTTATATGCTTATGCCGTTTCGGTACGTGAAGCCGGCTGGCTTGGCTTTGCTGCTGCTGCTATATTTATCACCATCTTGATCATTGGCTTGGTATACGAGTTGAGTCTGGGTGCGATGAATTGGGCACCGGCAGATAAGCTACGCAAAAAAGCACGTCTATATGCTGCACCTGCTGGCTTTAGTTTAGCGGACATCACCAAGTTCGATGGTGTTGATGAACTCATGGTCGATCCTACGGGCAAGATACCTGCGCAGTCTTCAGGACAGATTAACGTCTCAAACAATATTGAGACCAATCGTCGTCACTTGCAAAACATTGATCATATTAATACTACGGGTAATGTGACTTCTGTGGACTTTGCGACGTCTGCGCAAACAGATAAGATTACGCGTTAATTAATCGCATGGCACGTGAATAACAAAATTATTTAATAATGAAGTTAAGGCAGTAGTGAGGGCAAATCATTGCCGCACTTTGCTTAACATAAAGGTTGTATGTTATGAAATACACATTAACAAAAGCCAACCCTGATGCAGATGTCTATCCTGCTCAGACTCGTCAAACGGTCAATGATCCGCTGGAAGATGAAGTCAATAAAAACGTCTTTATGGGTCGCCTAGAAGATCTTGTACATTCGACAGCAAACTGGGGGCGTAAGCACTCACTCTGGCCATTTAACTTTGGTACCTCTTGCTGCTATGTCGAATATGCGACTACCTTAACCGCGGTTCACGATTTGTCACGCTTCGGTGCTGAGGTTATTCGTGCTTCGCCCCGTCAAGCGGATGTGATGATTGTCGCTGGTACTTGCTTTGTCAAAATGGCCCCGGTTATTCAGCGCCTATATGAGCAGATGCTTGAGCCAAAATGGGTGATCTCTATGGGTGCTTGTGCCAACTCAGGCGGCATGTATGATATCTATTCAGTCGTGCAAGGCGTAGATAAAATCATTCCTGTTGATGTCTATGTACCTGGCTGTCCACCGCGTCCAGAAGCTTTGATTCAAGGCTTGATGCTGTTGCAAGAGTCTATTACTAAAGAGCGTCGCCCATTAGGTATCCATGTCAATGAGCAAGGTATCTATCAGCCACAAATGACACCTGAGCGTGACCGTAAACAGGCAGATCGTATCGCTGTCAAAAACTTGCGTAGCCCAGATAGTATTTAGCTTATTACGTGAGTGTTTGCTTTGGCATTTTAGCTCAGTTGTTCATAATTCTTAGAAGTGCGCGTACGCTTATCATAGCTCGGTTATGATTGACATAGCTCGGTTATGATTAATGAAGGAAGACATCATTCATGGTCACGGTAGTTGAAAACACAGATCCTAAGATCAAACCTGTCCCAGCAGTTATCAAAGAGCTGGAAGAAAAATACGCTGGTAAGTTTGTCGTACAGCACACGGTGGATGAGATTCCAACGGTGTGGGTTTCGCGTGCCGATGTATTAGATATTCTATTATTCCTACGTAAGCTGCCAAAGCCTTACGTCATGCTATTTGATTTATCAGCGATAGACGAGCGTCTACGTCAGCATCGCCAAAGTTTGCCTGACAGTGACTTTACGGTGTTTTACCATTTAATGTCGCTTGAGCGTAATAGCGATGTCCGTATCAAGGTTGCACTCAGTGAAGACGATTTAAACGTCCCAAGTGCGACACAGATTTGGCCTAATGCCAACTGGTATGAGCGCGAAGTCTGGGATATGTTTGGTATTGTCTTTACCGGACATCCACATTTAACTCGTATCTTATTGCCTAAATACTGGGAAGGTCATCCACTGCGTAAAGAGTATCATGCGCGCGCGACTGAATTTACCCCTTATTTCTTGAATACGGCTAAGCAGCAGTACGAGCAAGAAAATCTACGTTTTGTCCCAGAAGAATGGGGCATGAAGCGCTCAGGTCGTGATGAAGACTTTATGTTCTTGAACATCGGTCCTAACCATCCGTCTGCTCATGGTGCATTCCGTTTGGTATTACAGCTTGACGGCGAAGAAGTGGTCGACTGTATCCCAGATATTGGCTATCACCATCGCGGCGCAGAAAAGATGGCTGAGCGCCAAACGTGGCACTCTTTCATTCCTTATACCGACCGTATTGATTATCTCGGCGGTGTGATGAATGAACTACCTTACATCATGTCGGTTGAAAAGCTTGCTGGTATTACTATTCCACCTCGTGCTGAAACCATTCGCGTGATGATGAGTGAGTTTTTCCGTATTACTAATAATTTGCTATTCGTCGGTACCTTTATTCAGGATGCGGGCGGTATGACGCCGGTATTCTATATGTTTACCGATCGCCAAAAAGCCTATGACGTCATCGAAGCTGTGACTGGCTATCGTATGCACCCAGCATGGTTCCGTATTGGCGGTACTGCTGCTGATTTGCCACGCGGTTGGCAGCGTCTGGTTCGTGAATTCTTAGATTGGATGCCAAAACGCTTGGATGAGTATGTCAAAGCGGCATTGCAAAACAGCGTACTAAAAGGTCGTACTCAAGGTGTTGCTCAATATAATACCAAGCAAGCATTAGCATGGGGCGTGACTGGTGCAGGCTTACGTGCGACAGGTTTAGATTTTGATCTACGTAAAGCGCGTCCATATATGGGCTATGAGAATTACGACTTTGAAGTGCCAGTCGGCTACAACGGTGATGCTTACGATCGCTGTATGGTCAAAGTCGAAGAGATGCGTCAGTCGTTACGTATTATTCGTCAATGTATGGATAATATGCCTCAAGGTCCTTATAAAGCTGATCATCCTCTTGCTGTGCCGCCACCAAAAGACCGTACCTTAAATGATATTGAGACCTTGATTAATCACTTTCTCTCAGTTTCTTGGGGTCCTGTCATGCCAGCTGGCGAATGTACGACGATTGTTGAAGCGACCAAAGGTCTTAATAGTTATTACATCACCTCGGATAAAGCGACGATGAGCTATCGTACCCGTATCCGTACGCCGACATTCGCGCACCTGCAGCAGATGCCATCAGTTATTAATGGCTCATTAGTATCAGATGCCATTATGTATCTAGCGTCGATTGATATTGTGATGGCGGATTGTGACCGCTAACGACTTTAAAAATAAGACGAGTTTATTAATATATTATCGCCAAACTGGCACACCAAAACGCTGTCATTGCGCTATGAGCGCAGTCTAAACAGTGGGCTGAGTGAGGAAAGAAAAAGATTATGAAAATTGTTTCCGATAAAATGCCAAAAGTAGACGTGGCAAGTATCTTAACCGCTGAAGAAATTGCGGCTATTCATGAGTTTGTGCATCATTACCCGCATCCACGCGCCGCGTCTTTAGATTCGCTAAAAATCGTGCAAAAGCGTAATGGCTGGGTCGATGATGCGCAAGTTAATGCCATTGCCAATATTCTAAATGTGCCAATGACCGATATGGACGGGGTGGCAACCTTCTTTAACCGTATCTACCGTCAACCGGTCGGTCGCCATGTCATCCTTATTTGTGATTCAGTGGCATGTTATTTGACAGGTTACGAAGCACTGTCTGCTGCATTTAAATCTGCGCTTGGTATCGACTATGGTCAAACAACAGCTGACGGTCGTTTTACGCTATTGCCGATTTGCTGTTTAGGTAACTGTGACAAAGGTCCTGCGGTATTGATTGATGAAGATACCTATGGTCCTGTCCAGCCTAAAGAAGTCGCCCAATTGTTGGAGCTATACGCATGAGATTAACTGTTTCAGAGCAGATTGCTCTTCGTAATCAGGGCAAAGCGCCAAGCCAGCTTAATGAGCAGCGCATTCCTATCTATGGTGACAAAGCTACAGCTACCAGTGAAACCAAGCCTTTAACATGGCGCCTAGCGCATCATGATGCCGTGCTTGATTTAGCCACTTATGAATCACTACGTGGTTTTGAAGCGCTAAAGATGGCGTTAAACCAATCGCCAGAAGCTACATTAACTACCATTAAAGAAGCAGTGGTAAAAGGTCGTGGCGGTGCAGGCTTCCCAGCAGGTATTAAATGGTCGCTGATGGCACCACCCGATGGTGGTCCACGCTACCTAGTCTGTAATGCAGATGAGATGGAGCCAGGTACTTTTAAAGACCGTTTGCTGATGGAGCGTCTGCCATTACAGCTTATTGAAGGTATGCTGATTTCTGCCTACGCGATTGGTGCCACGGCTGGTTATATTTTTATCCGCGGTGAATATATCTTAGCGGCAGAGCGTTTAACAGCTGCTCTTGAAGAGCTGCGTGCCAATAACTTGGTCGGCGATAATATTTTAGGTACAGATTTTAGTTTTGATTTGCATGTGCATACGGGTGCTGGTCGTTATATTTGCGGTGAAGAAACTGCATTGATTAACTGCTTAGAAGGTCGCCGTGCCAATCCGCGTACCAAACCGCCGTTTCCACAGGTAGCTGGCGCATGGGGTCGTCCAACCGTGGTTAATAACGTTGAAACCTTGCATAATGTTTCAGCGATTATTTTGCATGGTAGCAAGTGGTATCAAGACTTACCAAAAGCCAAAGGCGTAGTCGAAACGCCAGGTACTAAGCTATTTGGTTGTTCAGGTCTGGTCAATGATCCCGGTCTATGGGAGCTGCCTTTTGGTTATACCGCACGTGAAATTATTGAAGATTTCGCAGGTGGTATGCAGGAAGGTCGCACCCTTAAAGCCTGGTTACCAGGTGGTGCCTCTACTGACTTTTTAACCGCCGAACATTTAGATACTGTGGTTGATTTTGACACCATTCAAAAAGCCGGTAGCCGTATGGGTACAGGTCTGCTAATGGTGGTGGATGAAGAGCAAGATATGGTGCCATTGGTACGTAATCTTGAGATATTCTTCCAGCGTGAGTCCTGTGGCTTTTGTACCCCTTGCCGTGATGGTCTACCTTGGGGCGTTAAGTTGCTGACAGCCATTAACGATGGTGAAGGGCAGATTGGCGATGTCGAAAAACTAGAAGGCTTAACCCGAGATTTATGGATTGGCAAAACTTTCTGTGCCCATGCCCCTGGTGCGATGGAACCCCTTATGAGTGCGATTAAATACTTTCGCCCAGAGTTTGATCAAAAAATTGCGCAGGCGGTCGGTGAAGATGTCATTGATGCGGTAGCCAATCAACAGCCAGATGTGAAATAAGGAGAGCGGCATGGCAGTCATACATATTGATGGAACCACTGTCGAAGTAGATAGCGCAGACAATTTGCTACAAGCATGCTTGTCACTCGGCATTGATGTGCCGTATTTTTGTTATCACCCAGCCCTTGGTTCAGTAGGCTCTTGCCGTCAGTGCGCGGTTAAGCAATATATGACCAAAGAAGATATGGAAGCAGGTCGCGGTCGCCTTGTGATGTCATGTATGGTCGCCCCAGGCGATGATATGTACATCTCGGTCACCGATGATGAAGCGAAAGCATTCCGTAAGTCGATGGTTGAGCTACTCATGACCAACCATCCACATGACTGTCCAACTTGCGAAGAGGGTGGACATTGTCATTTGCAAGATATGACTTATATGTCAGGCCATAGCCGCCGCCGCTATCGCTTTACCAAACGTACGCATCATAACCAAGAGCTTGGTCCCTTTATTGCCCATGAGATGAACCGCTGTATCGCTTGTTATCGTTGCGTACGTTTTTATAAAGACTATGCTGGCGGGGAAGATTTAGGGGTGTATGGCTCTAATAATCGCGTCTATTTTGGTCGTGATAAAGATGGTCAGTTTGAAAGTGAGTTCTCAGGTAACTTAACGGAAGTCTGTCCAACCGGCGTATTTACTGACAAGACCCATTCTGATCGTTATAACCGTAAATGGGATATGCAGTATGCGCCAAGTATCTGTCATGGCTGTTCAGCGGGCTGTAATATCTCAGCCGGTGAGCGCTATGGTGAACTGCGCCGTATCGAAAACCGCTATAACGGTGAAGTAAACCGTTACTTTCTATGTGACCGTGGTCGTTTTGGTTATGGCTATGTCAATCGTGAAGATCGTCCAACCCAAGCGCTTGAGCGTATCAATGATAAGCACGTCAAAATCAATATCGATTATGCCCTTGATGAAACCATCAAGCGCATCAAAGACAAAAAAGTCATCGGTATTGGCTCACCACGTGCCAGCCTTGAGACCAACTTTGCGCTAAAAAATATGGTCGGTTTTGAGAATTTTTCAACGGGTCTCAATCATCAACAGCAAACACTGGTCAATAAATGTATCGAAGTGCTCAGCACTGAAGACATCTATAACCCAGGTATGACTGATATTGAAAGCTATGATGCGGTACTGATTTTGGGTGAAGATATCACTCAAACTTCATCACGTGTGGCACTTTCCATCCGTCAAGCGGCAAAAAATGAAGCGCTTAAAATGGCAGCGGCAACCAACACGCAACCTTGGTTGGCTGAGCCAGTCAAACGTATTGGTCAAGGTGTTCAAAGCCCTGTCTATATTATTGATGTGACTCAAACCAAACTTGAAGATATCAGTAAGGTGAGCGTAGTAGCGACACCGGAAGATATTACCAAACTTGGTTTTAAAGTTGCTGATGAGATTGCTAACTTTGCTGATTATTTAGCAGCAATAGTCGACCCAAGCGCAACTGAACAAAGTGCTGATACTGACGCTATGCAAGCGTTGGCAAAGCAAATTGCTTATGATTTGATCCAAGCCAATAAGCCTTTGGTTGTCTCGGGTAGCAGCTTATCATCTACTGCTTTGATAGAAGCCGCGGCGCAAATCACTCAAGTATTAAGCAAAAAACGTACCGCGATTAAAGCTACTGAGCAGTATCAAGTTGAAACGCATAACGCTGAGGTTAAAGCTGCCGAAATACAAGCAGCAACGGTACAGCAAACAGAAGATAAAGAACTGTCTGCGAAACCTAACAAACCTGAAACCGGTGTCAATACCGAAGCGCAAGACAATGTAGAGCGTAAGCCTGCAACCAAACTTGAGCTAAGAGCAGTGAATAATCACTATCATGCGCAAGCGGGTATTTATTTAGCCGTGACAGACGCTAATAGTATCGGTGTTTGCTTGCTCGGCGGTCATTCGGTTGAAGAGTTGCTAGCCACTGATTTTGATGTGGTTATCGTTGCTGAAAATCAGCTAACTGATGCCATCGATGCAAGTAAATTAACGCAGCTCTTAACAGATAAAACGGTCATTGCTTTAGACCATCAATTACTTGATTGGCATAAAGACGTCGATATCGTATTGCCAGCAGCAAGCTTTGCTGAAGCAGATGGAACGCTCGTTTCTGCTGAAGGTCGTGCTCAGCGCTTCTTCCAAGTTTATGATAACGAATATTATCATCCGCTAAGCAGCATTAAAGAAGGCTGGCGCTGGTTGCATGCTGTGCATAGTAGCTTAGAAGGGCGTGATGTCGATTGGACACAACTTGATGATGTGATTAATGCTTTGATAGCGACGCATCCTAAGCTTGCCGGTATCAAAGAAGCCGCACCTGATGCTGATTATCGTATGACGGGTTTAAAGATAGCCCGTCAGCCGCGCCGTTATTCAGGTCGTACCGCGATGCGTGCGCCAGTTTCTGTCCATGAGCCAATGCAGCCGAAAGATTTGGATACTGGCTTGACCTTTTCAATGGAAGGTTATAGCGGCAAACAAACCCCAAGCGCGATGATTCCTTTTGCGCAATCTGCTGGTTGGAACTCACCACAAGCTTGGAACAAATACCAAGATAAAGTTGGCGGTAGTCTCAAAAACGGTGATCCGGGCGTACGCTTATTTGATCAGTTAGAACGTTTGCCGACGCGCCAATATGTTGCCCCAGAAGCGATGTCTGCAACGACGACAGATATGCAGCAAGGACAAGCTAAACTGGTACCTATCTATAATATCTATGCCAGCTCAATGATGGCATCGCGTAGCCCAGTCGTTGCTGAGCAATTACCTGTCGCCGCATGGCGTATAGGGATTGATGACGCAAAAGAGTGGAATATCGCTGCCGGCGACTATTTGGCGATTGAAATTGATAAACAGCAAATCACGCTGCCAGTACAGCTCGTTGGCTATTTAGCTGAAGGCTGTATTGGTTATCCGGTTGGACAGGTGAGTATTATTCATCCATCAATGCCGGCATCAGTACGCAAAATAGATGCACCTATTACGATGATGGGTAGCATGGCTAATGACAATGCTTTAAATAATGCTGAAAATAACAATAACCGCGTAGCGCCAGTAAGTACAGCGCCGACCATACAGGAGGTGTAATATGCAAGTGACTCGTATTATCCCTGATGTGCCAAGCTTTTTGGCTAGTATGATGACCTTTGATACTTGGTCTATACTTTTTATGGTCGTGCAATCACTGGTCATCTTTTTAGTGGTCGTTATTGTTGCGGCAATGATGATTATCTATGAGCGCCGGATGCTAGCACTCTGGCAAGACCGTTATGGTCCAAACCGTGTCGGTCCGTTCGGTTCGTTGCAATTAGTCGCTGATATGCTCAAAATTTTCTTTAAAGAAGATTGGACGCCAAACTTTACTGATAAGTTTATGTTCACCTTGGCACCTGCGGTTGCCATGTTTACTGCCTTGGCGTCATTTGCCATTATTCCTATCTCACCAACCCTTGGTGTTGCTGATTGGGATATTGGTATTTTATTCTTCTTTGCTATGGCTGGTATCGCTGTCTATGCAGTGCTGTTCGGTGGTTGGGCATCTGCCAATAAGTTCTCGCTACTCGGCGGCCTTCGTTCAGCGGCGCAAACCATCAGTTATGAAGTGTTTTTAGGTTTGTCATTAATGGGTGTTGTTGCCTTAACCGGCTCATTTAACCTACGTGCAATTGTCGAAGCACAGGCTGACGGTTGGTATATTATCCCGCAGTTCTTTGGCTTTTTAACCTTTGTCGTTGCTGGTGTTGCCGTAACCCATAGACATCCGTTTGATCAGCCAGAAGCCGAGCAAGAATTGGCAGAAGGGTATCATGTTGAATACTCTGGCATGAAATTCGGTATGTTCTTTATTGGTGAATATGTCAACGTCGTACTAATTTCTGCCTTGATGACGTGCTTATTTTTTGGTGGTTGGTTAGCACCTTTCAATTTAGATATTCCGTTTATTCCACCAGCTTTTTGGTTCATGATTAAGACGTTATTCTTTATGACCATGTTTATTTTGGCTCGAGGCTCACTCATGCGTCCGCGCTATGATCAGGTGATGAACTTTGGCTGGAAAGTCTGTCTGCCCGTAACCTTGATTAACCTGTTGGTTACTGCTGCAGTGATTTTGATTTTTTCCCCAACGTTATAATCGTTACTAGCCATCACTGATGAACTAGAGTAAAGCTGATAAGGATAATAATCCATGTTTACTACTATAAAAAAGACTGTCATTGGTATTTTTACCATTGTCCGCAGTATGTGGATGGTCAATAGTCACGCTATTAGACCGCGCGATACCATTCTTTATCCTGAAGTGCCTGTACCTGTACCGCCGCGCTTTCGTGGACGTATTATATTGTCACGTGACCCTGATGGCGATGAGCGCTGCGTTGCTTGTAACCTGTGTGCTGTAGCATGTCCGGTTGGTTGTATTTCCTTACAAAAAGCAGAACGCGAAGATGGTCGCTGGTATCCAGAGTTTTTCCGCATTAACTTTTCACGCTGTATCTTTTGTGGATTGTGTGAAGAAGCTTGTCCAACGACGGCGATTCAGATGACGCCTGACTTTGAGATGGGCGAGTATGTACGTCAAGACTTGGTTTATGAAAAAGAGCATTTGCTGATTTCAGGACCGGGTAAATATCCTGATTATAACTATTATCGCGTGTCAGGTATGGCGGTAGCAGATAAACCAAAAGGCGCGGCACAAAATGAAGCCGCACCGATTGATCTAAGGAGCTTGCTACCATGATGAATATTTTGAACCATCCTGAATTGGCAGGGTTTTACTCATTGGCAGCGGTGGCAATATTTGCCAGTTTGCGGGTGGTAACTCAAGCCAATCCAGTGCACGCTATTTTATCGATGATTGTGTCGTTATTGGCAATCGCTGGCATATTTTTTATATTGGGTGCGCCATTTGCTGGGGCACTCGAAATTGTCGTTTACGCTGGTGCCATTATGGTGTTGTTCGTTTTCGTTATTATGATGCTAAATTTAGGCATGCGTAACGATGAGCGTGAAGAGCGCTGGCTTGATGCCGGCACTTGGGCGATACCGACGGGCTTGACGATTATTATCGCGGTTGTGCTGTATGCGATGATTGGTCTCAATCATGACGAAGCTGCCATGATTGGCGGGTCGACCATTTCAGCCAAAGCGGTGGGTACAGTCTTATTTACCAAATATATTATGTTGATAGAAGTGGCAGCATTGCTACTATTAGCAGCCTTAGTTGCGGCCTATCATTTAGGTAAAGAGGCTATCGATGATGAGATTATCGGTAACGATAGCCTAGTAGCCAATCCAAATATTGGTAGGATTGAGCTGTACGAAAACGACAGCATGCACACCAATAACGATACAGTAAAGATGACAAAACCATACGAATATAAAGATGTTGACCCGCTTGACTACGTAGGTATGCAGGTGGGTGCGAAGAAAGTCACGCGCAAGGAGTCAGACTGATGGTACTAGCAGCAAGCGTGGCACAAGAGGTTGTCAATGTGCCGTTTGCCCATGAGGTAGCAGGCTTAGTGCAGCCGGTTGCTGAGGCGCAAAATGTACTGGGTTTGATACCCATGAGTCATGGATTAATCTTGGCAGGTATCTTATTTGCGATTGGTCTGTGCGGTGTCATGGTACGGCGTAATTTCTTATTTATGCTGATGAGCCTTGAGATCATGATGAATGCGGCGGCACTGGCATTTGTGGTAGCAGGTAGCCGCTGGGTCGATCCAGATGGACAGATTATGTTTATCTTTATTTTGACTTTAGCAGCAGCAGAGGCAGCCATTGGTTTGGCAATATTATTGCGTTTTTATCATCAGCGTGGGCATCTCGATGTCGACAGCGCCAATGAGATGAAAGGATGATGTCATGAGTTTATTACCATTAACCTTTATATTCCCGCTCGTTGGCTTTTTGATTTTAGCCTTTATGCGCGACAAGTTAAGCGAGCAGGTAGCAGCGATTGTCGGTGTCGGTAGCATGCTGCTATCAGCGCTCTGTACGCTGGTTGTTAGCTATACCTTTTTAACAACGAATCCAGCCGGAACTGTCGTAGAGATTCCACTCTGGACATGGTTCCAAGTGGGTGACTTTGCACCAAATTTTGGCTTAAGCTTTGATGGCTTAGCATTGACGATGACTGGGGTTATTACCGGCATTGGCTTTTTAATTCATCTGTTTGCCGCTTGGTATATGAAAGGTGAAACAGGTTTTGCACGCTTCTTTAGCTATATGAACCTATTCGTCGCTAGTATGTTATTGCTGGTATTGGCGGATAACTTGTTCTTGCTATATCTTGGCTGGGAAGGCGTTGGTATCTGTTCATACTTGCTGATTGGTTTTTATTATCAAGACCGTGCCAATGGTCGTGCCGCGATGAAAGCCTTTACCGTCACCCGCGTAGGTGATGTGTTCTTAGCTTTTGGTTTATTTTTCTTATTCCGCGAATTTGGTACGCTTAATATTCAAGAGATTATTACTCGTGCGCCGGAAGTTTTCGATATTAATAACCCAACCATGATTTTGACCACGATGATGTTGGTTGGCGGTGCGATGGGTAAATCAGCACAGTTACCACTGCATACCTGGCTTGCAGATGCGATGGCAGGTCCAACACCAGTATCGGCATTGATTCACGCGGCGACGATGGTTACTGCTGGTGTTTATCTGATTGCGCGCCTACATCCATTATTTATCCTGACACCGGGTGTATTATTGTACTGGGTTGGGGCAGTGGGTGCATTGACGTTAGTTGTTGCAGGATTTTGTGCGCTGGTACAAACGGACATTAAACGTATCCTTGCTTATTCGACCATGAGCCAAATTGGCTATATGTTCTTGGCATTGGGCGTTGGGGCATGGCAAGGTGCTATTTTTCACTTGATGACCCATGCTTTCTTTAAAGCGTTGTTATTCTTATCATCAGGTGCGGTGATTCTTGCGGTACATCATGAGCAAAATATCTTTAAGATGGGTGGCTTGCGTAAAAAGATACCATTAGTATTTTGGTGCTATATCGTCGGTGGCGGTGCATTGGCAGCGATACCTTGGGTGACAGTTGGTTTTTATTCTAAAGAAGCGATTCTTTGGGAGAGTTATGCAACTGGTCATATGGTCTTATTCTATATGGGCGTATTCGGAGCTTTCTTAACCGCGCTTTATACCTTCCGTATGATTTGGATTATCTTCTTTGGTGAAGAAAAAACTCACGCACACAAACTATCTGGTGTGTCGTATTGGCTGCCGCTTAGTGTGTTGCTAGTATTATCAACGGCAGTGGGTGCCTTCATTACTCCGCCATTGCAAGGCGTATTGCCAGAGAGCGTTGGGCATTTATTAGAAGTTTCTGGTCAAGCGCATGGTAAGCATACCGCTGAGTTTATCGCGATGGGTGCGATGGCAGCGGGCTTGGTATTGGCGGCGCTATTATATGTCGTTAATAAAGGTCGACTGCTGACCAGCTTTAAGCGCACGCGTATCGGCGGCGCATTATATCATTGGTGCTATCACGGTATGGGCTTTGACGCGCTATACGATATAGTTTTTGTAAAACCCTTTTTGTTCATCGGCCGCTTATTTAAAGCCGACCCTATCGATAAAACGTGGCTGCTATTACCTAAGCTGGCATCAGCGGGTAATAAGGTATTGTCTGCGACGCAAACAGGGTCACTTCGAGGTTATGCTGCAAGCTTTGGCTTGGGTATGGCTGTGTTACTCGTGCTGGTAATGATGACGGTGGTATAAAATGATTGAGTTACAACAAACGTGGATGCTACCAGCATTAATTGCCATTCCTTTTATTGCAGGATTGCTATGTTGGCTGGTTGAACGCTTTAATAAACGTCTACCGCGCTGGATTGCTTTGATTGGTATGACGTTGACCTTTGTATTGTCATTAGTTCTGTGGCAATACGGTGATTTTTCTGGCATGAGTCAGCAAGTCATTGCGCCAGATGCAAATGTGCCTTGGGTTGCTGAATTTAGTGTGCCATGGATACCTAGCTTTGGTATTAGCTTTCATTTGGCGTTAGATGGTTTATCGCTAATGATGGTAGCTTTGACAGGGTTACTCGGTGTTGCCGCAGTTGCCTGTTCGTGGAATGAGATTCAGCGCCGTGTTGGTTTTTTCCATCTGAACTTGCTGTGGAGCTTGGGCGGCGTCATTGGTGTTTTCTTAGCCATTGATATGTTCTTATTCTTCTTCTTTTGGGAGATGATGCTGGTTCCAATCTACTTCTTGATCGCGATTTGGGGTCATGACGTCGTTGGCAAAACCAAAGAGTATGCAGCAACGAAATTCTTTATCTATACTCAAGCGTCTGGGCTAATCATGCTCGTAGGCATTTTGATATTGGTCATTATCAGCTACGCCCAAAAAGGGGTGGTTAGCTTTAATTATAATGATTTACTCGGTACGTCACTTGGCGGCTGGGAATATCCGATCATGCTGTGCTTCTTTATTGGCTTTGCCGTTAAGTTGCCGATTATTCCGTTCCACGGCTGGTTGCCTGACGCGCATGCACAAGCACCAACGGCGGGTTCGGTAGATTTGGCAGGGGTTTTGATTAAGACTGCCGCTTATGGCTTGATTCGTTTTGTCTTACCATTATTTCCAGCAGCATCACAAGATTTTGCGCCTATTGCCATGACGTTAGGTACGATTGGTATCTTCTATGGCGCATGGCTAGCCTTTATGCAAACCGATATGAAACGCTTATTGGCTTATACCAGTATCTCGCATATGGGCTTTGTGGTATTGGCAATTTATGCTGGAACCTTACTCAGCTTGCAAGGTTTGATGATTCAAATGCTTGCACATGGTCTAAGCTCAGCAGCGCTATTCATTATGGCAGGGCAGTTATATGAGCGCTTACATACGCGCGACTTGACCTTGATGGGTGGTATGTGGGGTCAGTTCCGTTATTATGCGCCGATACTGATGTTCTTCTGTGCGGCCTTACTTGGTATTCCGGGTACAGGTAACTTCATTGGCGAGTTCATGATTTTATTTGGCGCCTTTGCCGACTATCCTGTATTTGTAGTATTTGCGACATTCAGTTTAGTATTAGCGGGTTTGTATTCACTAATTCTGATTCACAAGGCGCTATTCGGTACTAATAATATTAAAGAAGTGGCGTTAAAAGAAACCAAGTCTCATGGTCTACCAGAGCGTCCATTAAAAGATTTGGGCAAGCGCGAGCTGTCGTTACTATTGATGCTTGCCGCAGGCTTGGTCTGGCTCGGATTGTATCCACAGCCGTTCCTTGATACTTCAAGTCATGCGATGCAATGGATTAATAACGCCTATATATATAGTCAAGTAACACAAGTAGATGCCTCGCAGCTGCTTGATGCAATGGAGGCACGTTAAGTCATGAACGATTTTACGATGAATGATTTGATGGGGCTGCTGCCTTATGCACCAATCATTGCGGTAGTCATTACAGTATTAATGGTGATGATTGCCATCACTATGAAGCGCTCACATATGGTGACAGGTACAATCTCGGTTATCGGTCTTAATATTGGTCTGTTTATTTTGCTTGGGCAAATGGCAGGTATAGTTGATAGTGGAACACTTGTGCCAGCCGCTGAGCAGTTATTTGTGATTGATAACTTTGCTCAGTTTAATATGGTCATTATCTTTATCTGCGCATTGGCATGTTGTACGTTATCTTATGCCTACTTAGCCGATTTAAAAGACCATAAAGAAGAGCTATATTTGCTCATGTTGCTATCAACGGTTGGCGCGCTACTTATGGTTTGCGCCCAGCACTTAGCGTCATTCTTTATGAGTCTTGAGATGCTATCGATACCGCTATATGGCATGCTGTCATATACCTACATGCGCACTCGCTCGCTAGAGTCGGGGCTGAAGTATTTGGTATTGTCAGCGACTGCATCAGCAACACTGCTGATGGGTATGGCATTTATCTATGCAGAAGTTGGCTCACTGGCATTTAAGCCTATCAGTTTAACTTTGACAGAGACCTTTGAATCACCGCTGTTGATTTTAGGTGCAGCGATGATGATGTTTGGTATCGCCTTTAAGCTCTCTGCCGCACCCTTTCATATTTGGACACCCGATGTCTATGAAGGCGCACCTGCGCCTATCGCGACTTATCTGGCCTCAGTATCAAAAGTGGCGATGATGGCATTGGCAGTACGCTTTTTAATTGATACCTCGCTATTGGCATTGCCATCGGTACAGATGCTGCTGATGGTCATGGCAACCTTGTCGATTTTGCTGGGTAACTTACTCGCCGTACGCCAAACTAGCCTCAAACGTTTACTTGGTTATTCATCTATTGCCCATATGGGTTATGTGTTAATCGTGATCGTGAGCATTGGCTCTGCTGCTGATAGTATTTCTAGCATGTATATGGCGATTTATGCCCTTACCTCTATCGGTGCCTTTGGTGTCGTAACCTTGATGTCTAGCCCTTATCGTCTGTCTGGTGAAGCAGACGAGTTGACTCACTATCAAGGTCTGTTTTGGCGCCGTCCGGTATTGACGGCTGTCATGACCATCATGATGTTGTCTCTAGCGGGTATTCCATTGACCGCAGGCTTTATCACGAAGCTATTTGCGATTCTTGCTGCGGTACAAGGTACTAACTGGTTCTTAGCAGCGATGATTATTCTCGGTAGTGCGATTGGCTTGTTCTATTACTTGCGCGTCTTGCTCACATTGTTTAAACGTCCAAAACAGTTTATTGAATTTGACGTCTCGAAGCAGTGGGGTCTACGTACCGGCGGTATCATGGTCATTGCCGTCACGGTAATCATTGTATTCTTTGGTGTGTTACCAAACAGTATGATTGAATGGGCAAGTTTGGCTCGTATTTGGTAAGCATAGAGAGCTGAAATAAGTAGCGCTATATCTGTGCTGCTACTTATTGCTTGTTACGGTTCGAAAAACAAGATGCGCCAGCTTTGTGATAAGCTTGGCGCATCTTTTTTGTGTTGTTTAAATTTTTATAAAAATAAATGTTAATAAAATATAAGTGATTCATTACTATGAGCGACAATATTCAAACCGTAACAGTGCTAAGCAAAACTACTTGGACACCAAATTTATTTAGCTTCACCGTTAGCCGTCCGGATAGCTTTAAATTCACGGCTGGGCAGTTTGTACGTTTGGGCGTCAATCCCAGTCAGTTAAGCTACTACAAGCAGAAAGCTGTAGAAAATGGCGATGCATCTAACGAAGAACTGCGTGAAGCGCTAAATGAAGATATTTTTCGCGCTTATTCAATTGTTTCCTCACCCTTTGATGAAGTATTAGAATTTTTCTCTATCGTCATTCCTGATGGTGCATTTACCTCGCAGTTGCAACACTTGGAAGTAGGCGATAAGTTGCTGCTAAATACCATGCCTTTTGGCTTTTTGACGTTGGCGCGTTATCAAAAGCCATTACCAAAAGATTTGTGGTTATTAGCGACAGGTACCGGTCTTGCACCTTTCTTATCGATGCTACAAGATTTAAAGACATGGGAAGATTACGAGCATATCATATTGGCGTATAGTGCTCGCTCGACAGAAGAGTTGGCATACATTGAGAAGATCGAAAGTTTGCAAGAGGACTTTGGCTCCTTGGTTGATAATCCTGCACAATTAATGTTTATACCTATCGTTACTCGTGAATCTGTTGAAGGCGCATTAACTGAACGTCTGCCAAAACTCTTATTAGATGGGACACTACAAGAACGTGCGGGCATTGCTTTAGATGTCGATAGCACGCATGTCATGCTGTGTGGCAATCCAGAGATGGTAGAAGATACTAAAGAGACATTAAAGACCTTAGGATTGGTAATGAATCGCCGCGGCGAAGGCAATATTGCTGTAGAAAACTACTGGTAACGAATGTCATAGAGTATTATCGAGTGTCATTTATTTGAATATTTTTAGCAAAAGAAAAACGCTGTATCTTGAAGACTCTCGTCTAACAAAATACAGCGTTTTTTTATAAGAGATAAAAATTATAAGAGAGCAAAGTTATAAGAACTGAGAGCTTATGATATTTTAAATTTGGCCCGCCACATTCGCCGCATCTAGAGGGTTAACAGGACCTTGTACCTGTACCGGCTCATCTTTTTCAGTGA